>JAEUII010000391.1 GCA_016795145.1 Planctomycetaceae bacterium | reverse complement strand
CCTGCGGGCAACGACATGCTCGCGCAATCAGAGCAGCCCAATGGTGTGCATCCTCAAGTGTGGGCACCTCGATGATTGAAAAGCCACCTATGACTGCCTTCGTCTCAGGAAACGGACCATCTGAGACCACGCCGTTCGTTCCTACGACGCTCGAACGCTGTCGAAGCACGCCGCAGCCGAAGAGCCAGATGCCCGCTGTTTTCGCATCTCGAACGACAGCATGCGCCGCTTCGGCGACGGCAGGCAGATCTTTCTCTGCAATGTGGTCCATCGATCCGTCATCGAACGAAATCAGGTAACGTGGCATCAAAATGCCCTTTCAGGATCCTGGGTAACCGGAGGCTAAGCGCCCAGCAACTGTTGCAGCACTCGGATATGAGATCCCGATCTGGTTCGTCGAAGCGGCGCAGAATCGCCATTTTCTTGGAACTTCGCTGTCGTGTCGAACGTCTCAGAAAAAAAGTCGCACTTTAAATGTTTCGAATCGTGCTGCGATGGGCTTGCTGCGTCTGCCGTTGAAGTCTGCATCAACGTCTGGTTTGTGGAGATCTCTGATGAAACTGATCGCATGTATTGTTGTCGGGCTTTCATGGGCGGCCATCCTTTCGGCTCCGAACACCGAGGAATCCATACGACTGGCCGTCGAACTCACAGATGGATCTCGAGTGATCGGGACGCCCCAGAAAGATTCGATTCGTCTGGTCACCGATTTTGGCGATCAAAGTGTCTCGCTGAAACTTGTTACTCAGGTGTTGTGGAAACCAGATCGCGAACATGTCGTGCTGGAGTTTCCAAACGGAGATCGATTGACCGGAGCCATCGTTCCGGAGGACATACAACTCAGAACGTTGTTCGGGGACACGAAGATCTCCATGGAACACATCGTGATGCTTAAGCCCCTGCCAGCCACGACAACTTCTGTCGCATCACTGGATGGACTTGTGCTGTATCTTCCGTTTGATGAGGATCCAAAGAGTGTCGTTTCCAGCAGAGCTGGTCAGCTGCAGGGCAGGAGGCAGGGTGGGCAATGGCTTTCCGAAGCCAAACGTGGCGGGAGCTTTCAGTTTGCGAATGGGCAAGATGGGATCCGGTTCACTGATGATCCTGCGCTGCGTCCAAAGAATTTGACGATTTCGGTTTGGGTCAACCCCGACAAGATGGAAGATTCGTCCTCTTCTTATCGCGGCATTCTTGCGAAGTCCGGCTCCGGAAGCTGGACGAACGGCTTCGGACTCGCGCGTCTTCCAAACAGTCCTGATGTGCATTTCTTCGTAAACTATTACGGTGCAGACACAGCGCACGCACCAATTCCGGACGGCACATGGACACACGTCGCATGCACGTATGACGAACAGACACTAACGCTCTATTTGAACGGAACAAAAGTGTCATCGGTTGTCCCGAAGGCACCCTACGCGGGGCCGATTCAATACGACAATTCACCCATGCTGGTTGGCCAGGCTCCTGACGGTTACGGTTGGTTCGGCAAGATTGACGAACTCATGATCTTCAACCGAGTGCTCTCTGAAAGTGAGATCAAACGCCTTTCATTGTGAGCGTATGTAATTAGGTCGCTCATGCAACAGTGACGGGCGATTCACTCGCCGGAACGGTTGTGTGGAATCTTTGGCGGCGGCTCGAGTGAAATGAACACGTACAGGGGGGCGGATGCTGAGATGGCGATTTATCGCCTTGGTTCCGGCGTGTGTTTGGTACGCTCGATCTGTTTTTGCGTCAGACCGAGGCGTCAACCTGGTCTAGTATTGCCCGGACTCTGGCTGTCAGAACGCCTGGCGAGAATGGTTTCTGAAGAAGTTCAACACGTGAGTAACGAACCCCCTGACGCACGATATCGTCTGTGGAGTACCCGCTGACAAAGAGATACTTCATTTCCGGCTTTCGCTTCAGAATTCTCGAAACAAGTTCCCGCCCATTCATCTCGGGCATGACTACGTCAGTGACGAGGAGGTCAATCACATCTTCATGTAGCTCGAAAACCTGGAGTGCCTCCAGCGCTCCCGCAGCCACATGGACCGTGTACCCGTCGCGTTCCAGAAACAGCCGCATGACACTTCGGACTGGAGCTTCGTCCTCTACTATTAGAATTGTCTCTCGACCATGTGATTCTCCATGGGGCAAAACTGGCGATTCAGCCGCCATAGCGATGATTGCAGGGAGATAGAATTCGAACGTACTTCCGTGTCCTACGATACTATGGACATGCACAAATCCCCCTCCTTCTTCCGCAATGGCTCGCACGGACGCAAGCCCGAGTCCAGTGCCTGCTCCGACACCTTTTGTCGTGAAGAATGGTTCAAAGATTCGTTCAAGTAGCTCCTGCTGGATGCCACATCCTTTATCAACTACGCGAATGCGGGCGAACCGGCCGGGCTGTATCCCTGGATGAGACCGCAACAGCGATGTTCCCGGTTCAACAGTGTCGATCGTTACCGTCAAAACGCCGCCATCAGGCATCGCGTCGCGCGCATTGACAATCAAGTTCATTACCACCTGGCCGATCTGCCCCGCGTCTGCCATCACCGTTGTTGGCTGTGTTGGGTATTCAATCTTCAATGCGATGTTCTCGCCGATGAGTTTGCGGAGCATTGTCTCCATCTCATTGACCTCCCGATTCAAATCGAGTGCTCGCCGATTCGGGACTTGTTTTCGACTGTAGTTCAAAAGCTGTTGAGTCAGTGTCGCCGCTCGTTCGCCCGCTTTGGCGATCTCAGTCAACATCCGGAACTGCGGGTCTGCGGGAGGCAAACTGGCCAGCAGTAGCTGAGCGTAGCCGTTAATCACGATTAGGATATTGTTGAAGTCATGAGCCACGCCTCCTGCAAGTCGCCCTATCGCTTCCAGTTTCTGTGCTTGAGCAAGCTGGCTTGCCAGGAGTTGACGGTGGGATTCTTCGCGTTTGCGATCGGTGATGTCGATCCCGACACCAATCACATTATGAGACACGCCGTCCGACCGACTGCGAATCTGTCCAACGAACCAGAGATCGCACGATGTGCCGTCACGGCGATGAATACGAAACTCCACACCCTCCGTTGTATGGCCGCCACACAGTTGTGTCAGAAATGTCTCAAAGCGTCCGGCAGACTCGGCATCGCAGTACGACACTGCACTTTCGATCGTCCCATCGAACTCCTCAACCGATAGTCCATAGATTCCTGCCAGAGCTTCTGACCATTTGAGCCGCTTCGTTCCAGGGTCCCATTCCCAGCTTCCAATGTGAGCTGCCTCCTGGGACATTCGCAGGAACGTCTCGCTTTCCTGGAGAGAATGGATTGCTTCCGCACGAGACTTTTCCGCGAATGCACGTTCAAGTTCTGCAGCAGCCTGTCGTGCTACAACCTGAAGTAGGGTCTCTGCGTGTTGAGTGTTAGAAACTGGGTGCCCATCCAGCAGCACCAAAAGCCCGAGTGTTCGCCCATCCTTAGACTTTAATGGGATTCCGAGATAGCTCTCGATTCCCATTTCAACGAGGAGTTGGTCATTGGGAAAAAGCTGCCGGATGCTGTGCGGATACCTGCAAAAGTCCGTTCTCAGAAGACCTTCGCAAGGTGTATCAGCGAGCGAATACGTGAAATTTGGGGCCGCTTCTCCGCGCATCGATACTGCCAGAGTTCGGACGGCGGTTTCATTCTGCTCGATCGCACCAATGAAGGCGAAGTCCATTTGACAGACGCGAGAAAGGTGATTGACGAGTGACTGAAAGTAGTCTTCGCCAGAGGCAGGAGCGATCGCTTCCAGAATATGACGCAGCGTGTTCTCCATTCGCTTGCGCTCTGTAATGTCGCGGTCGAACGCCAGAACCAGCAATTCGTCCGCAAGCGGCAATGGCGTCGCGATCACGTCAAGGACAATCTCTGAGTTGTCTTTGCAGTAATGAGCGACTTCGAAATGCAACGTCTCTCCGGACATTATTCGCAGCATCCGATCCGACACCTGGTTTGCATCGCCTGGGACATCCAGATCCCGCATATTCCTGCCGATAATCTCCTCAAGCGCATAGCCATGCATCTTCGCGGCCGCAGGATTGGCTGAGCGAATTGTGCCGTTCAGATCGAGGATGAAAATGCCGTCGCCGCTGGTTTCAAACAGCTTTCGGTAACGCTCCTCACTTTCACGGATTGCCAGCTCTGCCATCTTTCGGTCAGTGATATCGAGATGGCAGCCGAACAGGTGCACTGGGCGACCAGCTTGGTCACGCGTCGCTTCTCCCCGGGTGTAGATCCAGCGGTAAGTTCCATCACGATGACGCATGCGGAACTCGACTTCATAATCGAGACGCCTTTGTGCGAGGTAATCTCCGAGGATGGTGTGGACGCGAGTGCGATCTTCGGGATGCAGGCGGTTCTCCCATTCTTCGAACCGGTCGTCGAGTTCATGACGGTCATAGCCAAATTGACGCTTCCATTCATCAGAGAACGTGACTTTGCCCGTCTGAATGTTCCAGTCCCATGGCCCCACATTAGTGGCCTGGATGGCCAGCCGAAGACGCTGATCACTTTCACGCAGCAGAAGTTCTCGCTGACGGAGGGCTTGCTCCGCCATTTTTCGGTCTGTGATGTCGATTGACATCGCGAGTGAGAATTCTCGTCCGTCCAGACGAATGATCTCTACGGACATGACAAGAAAGAAAATCCGTCCGCCCTTCGTGCGGAACGTATATTCCATATTCCGGGCTGCACCGTGAGCACTCAGGCTGTCCAGCATTCGCCGACGATCGCTGGAATGCACCCAAATACCAAGCTCTCCTGTTGTCCTCCCGATGACTTCCTCGAGCTGGAACCCAAACAGCTTCAGGAACGCCTCGTTTGCTTCAACGATCTGGCCTTCCGGATAAGACGCAACGATGATGGAAAACGGACTGGCATGAAACAGCTTGGAGAACCTTTCTTCAGACTTCTGAAGATCTTCGAGGGCTGCCTGACGTGCGGCGTCTGCCTGATGACGGTCTGTGACGTCGTGAATGAGTGCTGCAACGCCCTGGACGCCGTCTTCCAGTTCAACGCTGGAAGTGGAAATGGAAACCACTCTGTGCGTTCCATCTTTGCAGGCAATCTCCCATTCCTCATGTCTCAGGTCATCGCCAACCCGCATCCGCTCCATTCGCCGTTGTGCCTTCTCCTGAACTTCCGGGTCGGGATACAGTGACTGATACCAGCCCAGTCGATTGATCTCCTCCAGGGAGTACCCCGTGATCTCAGTCATTCGATCGTTCCAGATCGAAAACGTCACGAACGGGAATTCGGGCGATGGGAAGCAGACACAGATTCCTTCTGCGGCTGTACGAATGATCGTCTCCCGAAAAGCACTCAGCTTCAGAATAACGTTCTCGGCCTGTTTGAGGTCTTCAATATCCGTGCATGTCCCATACCAGGTGGTGACGAATCCCGTGTCATCATGTACCGGTACCTGACGCGTGATATGCCATCGAAACGTACCATCAGCCCGACGAATTCTGAACGAGATGTCCCGCGTCCGTCCTTCGCGCAGGCAGTCCTGCCAGACCGAAATGGTTGCCGCAAGATCGTCGGGATGAATCACCTTGTCCCATGACCATCCTGTCAGGTTTGCTGCTTCGATACCGGAATATTCAGTGGCCTTCGCGTTCAGCTGCGTCAGCCCTCCGTCAGGGCCGGCGATCCAGACAATTTGTGGAATCGCGTCTGCCAGTTCACGAAACTTCTTTTCGTTCTCTGCAAGCGCGTGCTCTCCGCGTTTTCGTTGTGTGATGTCTGTGAAGTGCAGCTGGACGCAGTCGGCCCCATCGTATTCCGTCCGGATAGAACTGACCTCAACATCGGACACAGTGCCGTCGTCGCGAATGACTTGTGCTTCGAAAGGTGGAACCGGTTCCTTTGTCTGCAGTGATCGTTGAACTCGTTGCCTCATCCCATGACGGTACGCCGGAGCAAACAGGTCAAAAGGTGACATCTGGTAGAGTCGCTCCAGACTCGCGACGCCAAGAATTCTCATCGCCATTGGGTTGGCATAATGAATCCGCTTCAGGTCCTGCACGAGAACGGCAATTGGCAGGCTCTCCATCATGTGCTGAAATCGCATTTCGCTGGCCTGAAGTTTCTCCTGCTGGAGCAAACGTTCCAGGCCTGCCCCTGCCACATCAAGCACTGCGATCATCAGCCGCTCGTCGGCCTCGGAGAACGCATCTGGCTGAGAGCTTTCAATATTGAAGACTCCAAACACGGCCTTCTGGACCCGGAGCGGCAGACAGAGCTCGGACCGAGAACGAGAGTCAGATTTCAAATAGTCCGGGTCGAGCTGGACATCGCCCACCCGCCACGGACGCCCAGTACGCGCGGTCTTCCCGGTCAGGCCGGCGGACAGCGGGATTTCTGCGGAGACAACCTCTGGATTTGTCATGACAAAGGAACGATGAGGGACCAGCACCTGTCGCTCCTGATCCACGATCAGGAATCCGCAATTGTCTGGAAACAGCGAAGATGCAATCAGCTGTGTAGTGCGAGACAGGATTTCGAATGACGTCTTCGCAGAAGCGCTGACGGCTCCAATCTCATTGAGTACCCGAAGTTCGAACACATGTCTTTCGACCGGATCCTGACGGTCTGTCATCGTCACTCTTTCAAAGCTTGCAGGCCGCAGGCCGTGACCCAGCGGGCGAGTTTGTGACTTTCTGTTCCTGTCGCGCCTGATACCGGCAGGCGACAATGGTGTCTTCGATTCGTCAAAGCTGCGCGGTCGCGACGCGCATCAATTGCGTACACCTGCACCAGGAGGCATGTGCACGCAGTCGTTCTTTGAGTTGTTTTGTGGACGTTACTGTCTTTTTAGCGAACAGTCACACAACACGCCACATCAAGAAACCTCTGGAGGCCTAACTCGATCACCAAACTGCCAAATTCAGATCTCAGGAGTTACCGACTCCACTTTCACACATGTCCTTACCACACTTAGTGAAGTATTCCACTAAGGAATCCCGCGCTGTTGCTGTTCTGTTCTTCGATCTCAAGGTGTACCCGCGTAGTGCTTCGAACTACTGAAGGTTGATGATCCCTTGAGGCGCAGCTATTACGAGTAGTAGCGTGTGAGGGCAAAATGGACCGTTGGAGAACTCCAGCGGCAAGAGAATTCCTCGCTATTTTTCCGCCTAGCCGCGGGCAAAGATAAGGACTCGATTCTGCAGCTTGCTCAACACGGCCAAGTGATCGATCAGCCGTCTGATCGGCTGCCTGATCCGTTTGTCTTCGAATTCCCAAAGTCCCGGAGCCTTCAGTCTTACCTGCCCGATCGCGAAGAATTACGTCGAGAAGTGGAACTGACGCTTCGCGACAATGGAAAGCGGGAAATGGAGAATCGAGAATGAACAACTGAGTGACTGCCCGATACAACCAGACCGAGCCAACCAATTAACGAAAGACTCTTGCCATTCCGTTCACACCATTCCACTTTGGCCCTGTTCTCTTTGCGAAAGGCTTATGTCCCAACCGAGCGTGGGTCATTCCTTTCATCATTGCCAATGTCCTGGTGGATTGTGAGGTACTGTACCGCCTCCGTTTTTCCCTGAAGCCAATTCACCATCTCTGCCATACGTACATTGGCGGTGCAGTCATTGGGTCCTTGGCGGCGTTCATCTGGTACTTCGTGATTACCAGAACCTCTCGCAACGGTCTGGTCAGACGATTTCTGATTCGCCCCGATTCTTCGACGCGAAGCCTGCTGATTGACTCCGTTGTCTCAGGAGTTATCGGTGGAGTATCGCACGTATTCCTCGACAGCCTGATGCACGCGGACATGCATCCGTTCTGGCCATTCGCCCTGGGCAACTCACTGGCTGGACTCATCGGAGTAGGTCTCCTGCACATTCTTCTCGCCGCGAGTGGCTTCTTTGGGCTGATTCTGTGGTTGCTGATGCGAGAACCATGATGAGCGCGTGACGAAGTTTCTCCTGCTGGATTCTGAGCCTGAGGCGCTAGCCGATAACCCACAGGACCATGGCGCGGGAGGCTGTGCAGAACTTCTGGCGGACATGCGGAAAAAAATCGGCTAGCGCCTCAGGCTCAGGAACGAGCTTGTCACTGCACCCAGACGTGCATGAACGCGACCGATCACCAATGGAAGGCAGCAAAGGTGAGCCCATGTACAATTTGCGGCTCACATGCGGAGCAAAAATCGGCTAGCGCCTCAGGCTCAGTTGTACTTATCGCACCCAGGCGTGCATGAACACAATCGACGACCAGTAGAAGGCGGCAAAGGCCAGCGCGGTGGCGAACACTTTCCACGCGAAATGAAAGCGGCGAGTGGCAAACAGGTGAGTCGCTGCGAGGGAGAACGGAACCGCTCCAGGGAAGCCGACAAGGAAGACCCATTCAAAAACAAGACTCAGTCGGCGGCAAATCAGAAAGTAAAAAAGACACACGGCGATAAACACCAGACAGACTGTTCCTGAGACCTTCCAGTTCCGCCTGGTCAGTTGCTGATGTTTCAGCGTCACTCGATTCACAAACACCTGAAACGCAGCGAACAAACAAACCGGCCATGTGAAGGTGAAGTCCTTCATCAACATGCTCAGATACGTCGTGCCGCATGCACCGGCGATGAAGACGATTCCCCAGTAGACGGTCTCCTGCAACGTCCCCGACGATCGCCGAAACCAGGGAATCATTTGGACAGCAGCGACAACGAACAGACTGCCTCCCATGATGCCAGCCAGACAAATCAGGAACCAGCGCCGTAGCCAGGTGGACGATGGAAGGTCGAAGGCGTATTCGGGTTCGACGCCAAGGATCACGCCGGCCCAGTCGAAGTACTCGGCCTGAGGAATCTCGGCGGTGGTGACGGCACGTGATCGAGCTTCCTGCTCAAGAGTCTCCGGAGCACCCAGAAAGAGACAGGCCGCCTGATTTTGGTTTCGAACGAACAACCGGCCTCGACTCAGAGCGGGTTGCGTCCAGCAGATCTCGCCTCCAAGCACAGAGACTCGAGCAAGCTCTTCATACCGTTCCGTCGTGGCGCGGGCGAGGATCAGTTCGCCGAGGTCATTGAAAAGAATCAGTTTGCCGCCGGCCGCGATGACCGTCGCGTGACCAATGTTCGGTACTTCGCCATTCGCTGTCTTTGTCCTTCCGACGCTTGAGTTCTCCCGAACAATCTGGCCATCGCCAATCGACCAGTATTCTTGACCCGTTTCAAAATCGATGCAGCGAAAAATCCCGCGTGTTGTGCGATGAGTCTTCGCCTGGGGATCCCGAACATCAAATCCGTAGATTGCTCCATCGACCAGAACGCTGGAGAAGATATCGTTGGACATCAATTCACGTTTGCTGAGGGACTTAACGGGGTTCTCGGGATCGCTCGAAAGTTCCAGAAGTTCCGATCCCTGACGAAACGGGCTGGAAATCCAGAGGTGCGGTTCACGATACAGAGGCCACGAAGAATGTTCGTCATAGCCCTGTGAGAGCTGATGCCGCCAAAGCACTTCGCCGGTCACTCGATCGTGACAGACGAGGACGTTCTCCAGGTATCCAAGGACCAAAGGCCGCCCTTCAAGTGAGATCGGAAATGCGGGTGAGTAACTGCCGGCATCATTCCCGGCCTGCCACTTCACGGCTCCGGTCTTTGCGTCGAGAGCCACCATGCTGGCGCCCTTTGCTCCGACAGGAAGGATCACCATCCCGTCAACCAGAGTCGGTGTGCAGGAGTACCCAAAGCCAGTTAGCTCACACTTGAACTGCTCCGCCAGTTTCACAGACCACAAGAGCGTCCCAGTCTTTGCACTCAGGCATCCGACAAGTCCCGCAGGACTCGCAAAGTAGAGCTTGTCTTCATGGTACGTCGGCGTTGATCGCGGTCCGGGATAGACACCCGCGGGATCGTAGGGCCAGTCATAGCGATACTCCCAAATCGTCTCGCCCGTGTCCGCATTCATGCAGATCACATACTGACCGCTGAGACTTTGATACTGTGTCGCGATGCGATCGTCCCAGGCAACAAACGATGAATAGCCCTGGCCGAGCTGACGAGTCCACAAAACGGGAGGACCTTCCTTCGGCCATGAATCAACAATGCCAGTCTCACGCGAGATCCCGTTCCATTCCGGGCCGCGAATTCCAGGCCAGTCGAACTTGTCCTCCGCGCGAACTCGCGGGTGGTCCATCGCGCCAATGAGCGTGCAAACACAGACCGGCAGCAGCCATCGCGAAAGGAACCAATGAAGGTGAGGATGTTTCATGGTTTGTCGCAACAGGAATGGAAGGCGCACGCTTCACAACCCGAAACGTCAGTGAGGAATCAATCGATCCGTTGTCCACAACGATTCGTCGCTGACGCCGCGAGTTGAGATGGCCGCACGAAACTCAGAGAGCAGATCTTAGGGTCAAGCGATCAGAATTGGCACCGATCACAAGCAAACGTGAGCGGCAAGGCAATAGCCGCCAGTGAACATCAAACCGACTCAGTTCCGCGCGATTGCATAACCCGCGGCTAACGCCTCGCGGCTCACAAATTGACGCTTCCCTTCGGAGAGCTCGGTAATTCATTCGACATCCAAAAATCGGCGCAATACCCTTTCTGCTCTGGCATCCCAACGCCCGATGTTCTGGTCGGCGGCATCTGAGATTGCTGCCGACTCAAATTCCTGACGGTTACAAATGGAAGGAAATCCAGTGGCTGAATACTCACGAAACGCGTTTGCGGGCATCCTTCCCTCCCTAAGTTTCGTCAGGCCAGCTGTGATCACTTTCATCTGCTTCTGCACGATGGGTGTCGCGAGTTCCGTGAATGCACAGGACACACCGGCAACCACGTCACCGCAAAGCGATCGTGACATGGCATTGCGAAAAGAAGCAACGGAACTCCTCGCTCAGAATGATCCGGCTCAGCACATTCGACTCATCATGATCGATCTGGAACTTTCGACTGACTCGAACTCCGAGAGTCAGAAAGTCTGCCGCGAGATCCTGAAGGCCCTGGCTTTGTCGGGATCCGAAACTGCTCTGGCGCATGTTCGATCGGTCTTTGAAAACGACCCGGAGCGACGTGCGATGGCGGCCTGGGCGCTGAGCCAGTCAACGGCTATTCATCCGACCGATCTGCAGGACTGGAGATTCATGGTACGGTCTCTGGATGTTGTTGCCGGCGATGATGCTGTGTCAGTAATGAAGTCACTGCAGCGATTTCGCCCTCGCGCGAATAAGTCTCACTGGGTGCGTCGAGTGATTCTGATCGGTATTCGATTGCCAGAAGCGGAACAGCAGCATGCGGCCGCATTGTTGAAGCACTGGACCGGGACACCTCGTGGTAAAGCAACATGGACGCTGGCTCAGTACCAGGAGTGGTTTCGAAAGGAACATCCGGAATCACCGGATGCGTCGTGGCCGATGGATCAGGCAGGTGCGACCTGGACTCATGAGCGTCTCGCCGGTGTGGTTCATTCGGCTCACTCTTCAGCGGAACTGACAAAGGCTGGTGCAGCAGTGTTTGAGAAAGCGGGCTGCAACAAATGCCACAAGCGAGGCGCGACTGGATCACTGGCTGGACCGGATCTCACGACGCTCGGCTGGCGTAAGCAGAAGGAAGAAATTCTGATGGATCTGCTGTATCCATCCCATGACCTTCACGAAGAATATCCGACTGTGACTGTGGCTCTGAAGGATGGCAGAGTTTTCTCCGGGCTGCTTCAGCCGGGAACCGACGGGGCACTCGCCGTAGTGAACTCGAAGGCTGAACGTCAGGAGTTCCCAAAGGCCGATGTTGAATCGATGACGCCGCAGCGAGTTTCGAACATGCCTGCGGGGACTCTGGAGCCGCTTTCAGAAGCCGAGATCCAGCAGTTGTTTTCCTTCCTGACGTCGGTTGAAGGAATTCCAAAACCGCACGCTGAACCTGCTGGCGACACTGAAGAATAACGCAGCGATTCGAACGTTGTACGGCCCTGACTGCGGGCCGAAGGAACTTCCTGTCTGATCAGGCAGCGCGAGACTTTGAGTCCGGCAGGCTTGCCGGCGTGTCAACGACCGCGGCCCCTGTTGATTTATCCCAGGCTGCAAATGAAATCTCCGGGCACAATTTTCGGAGTTCTGCGACAGCGAACTGGATCGCTTCGGAACTCAGATGGATGCGATCGGAGAAGTAGCGATGGTCCGGCGTACCATCCTGCCCCAGCAACTGATCAAAGATGGAGACAAAAGGGATCCCTGCCCTGCTGCATGCTTCTGAAAGACACTTATTGAAGCAACGAGTCACCTTCATGCGGTCTTCGAACGAACCAGAGACAGGGAATGCCCACTCGTCGCCCGTCAGCGTTGTTGGAGGCACAACATTCCAGACCATCACGTTGTAGCCTCGCTGTCGAACATCCAGGACCGCCTGCATGTAACGGTCCACGCACTCTTCCACCAGGCTTTCAGGAGCAACCGATTTTGCCTGAGCCTGCTTCAGAAGATGAGCCCGGCAATCAATTTCGCCGTAGCACAAAAGAATGCGTTCGCCTTTGGGAATCCCCGCAAGCACCGCCACCATTTTCTCTCGCCCGCGCGAAGTTGTACCGCTGCGGATCAGGTTGTACGCCAGTGCCGGACCAAGTCGGTAGGCGCGAAAGAACGGCCAGCGATTCTTCGATCGCTTCGGCCATTCATCCTGCATCGTATCCTGACCGGAGAAGAATGAACTATGGCTGTCCCCGATACAGTGGATGGTCGAATTGCGTCGGATCATCAGTCGGCGAATGGGACTGAGCAATAGTTGTACAAGACGCATACATCCATCCCTGGTCAATTCGTCCGCCCGGCAAACGGTCCTGCCGGACTGTGAGCAGGATGTTAACACGTCCAGCACACAGTCCAGAAGACCGATTTTGACGTCTTCCTAGCGCTACACGGTTACCTATCGAGGTGCCTTCAGGCGAGTCCGGACCAGTTCCGGCAGGTACTTCATGGGCACGGAACCATGATCCAGCACGGCTTCATGGAAGCGACCGAGCTCAAAACTGGCTCCCATTTCCTTCTGGATTTCCTGACGCAGGCGATAGTGAGCCATGCGTCCGACGAAGTAGGTGCTGAGCTGCGTTGAGCTTTGCTTGGCGCGAATGATCTTAAGGCGTGCTTCGCCTTCGGACTGGTACGCTCCCTTCGTCAGGAAGTCATACGCTTCGTCATCCGTCATGGATGTGCAGTGCATGCGGTGATCCAGAATCGCATTGGCAACGGCACGCAGATAGAACTTCAGCTGGTTCAATCGAAGCTGCAGACTGCCTTCGCCGTAACCCTGATCGAGCATCATTTGCTCGGTGTACACGGCCCAGCCTTCAATGAAGACACCAGACTGGAGGATTCGCCGAATCTTCGACGGACAACGATTCGAATATTCAAGCTGCACATAGTGACCTGGATACGCCTCATGAATCGTCAGAACCTGAAGCATGTGATCGTTGTACTCTTCCAGAAAACTCCGCACACGATCGGCACCCCAATCGGCAGGAGGAGGACTGACGGCGTAAGAACTGATGCCCTTTGGATCCAGCGGAAGCGCAGGATCAAGGTACGCCAGTGAATTGCCACGACGGAATTCCGGCATCTCGATGATCTGGCAGCGATCCGGTTCAGGCAGTCGCAGGATGTCGCGAGCACGAATGAAGTCCTTGATCTTGCCGGCCGTTGCACGAGCGTCATCGACGAGTTCTTCCGGCTTGCCGTGTTCTTTGCTGACAGCGGCGGTCACCAGAGAAATCGTTTCGCGTCGCCCGGCTTCATCGTCGACTGGCAGGACCTTGTCGGGAAAGTAGTGACTCCAGAGCTGCCGCGAAACGACGTACATCTCCCGCTGTACTCGAGTGAACTCTTCTTCCGCGTCAGCCAGTACCTGGTCGGCCGTCATTCCTGCACCGAGCACCAGTTCAAGTTTTTCGGAAAACAGTGGTTTCCCAAGGCGCCATTCACCGTTCGCGCGAAGTCGACGGCTGTCTTCCAGAAAGACCTGGTGTTCCTTGAGTGACACAACGGCGTCTCGCGCGACACTTCGAAGCTGTTCTTCCTGGTCAGTCGTGCCAACGAGTTCGAAGATGCCCTTTTCGTAGAACCCGATCGCACCTTTGTTCTGCAGGATCGCCGTTTCCAGAATCGTCGGTGGTGAATCGCGAAGAGTTTCTCTGGCGGTTCGAACGATCCGCGGAATCTCCCGCATGCGTGAGATGGCGTTTCGTACGTTGGTCTCTTTTGGCAGTGTGGACTGGACAAGGAGCGAATAGACACTGTCGCTGATGTAGCTGCCGTAGGTGCGAGGATCTTCTTCGAAGGGCCGAGTGTTTTCAGACAGCCAGATGCTTCGAATCAGTTCATCCCGCAGGATCTCAAAGTCAATCTGTGCACTGCGGCTGAGCTTGTCATAAGGCACTGCTTCCGGCAGCTTCTTCAATTGTGACTTGTAATGCTCCAGCCATTTTCGCCGTGCTTCGGGGGAAATGTCGTCGACCAGATGGTCGAAGCGGTGGTCACCGAGCATCGTCGCTTCCAGCGGCCGCATTTCGAACGACTGCTCCAGATGCTGGTTGAAAAAGTCCTCCAGCAGCGCATCCGCGGTTTGAGCCTGGAGGCCTGTCGGGGCGACAACGGTCAAAAGAAGAATGGAGAAAAGTCCGGGCAAAAATCGGTGAAAGACGGAGGTCATGGATGATCCAAAAGGGTTAAGAAGGAGCAGACACCTTCACTGTAGCAGACCGCGGCATCGACTGAAAAACGAACTAGCAGAGGCTAAAGGTGTCCAAATGTACCGATAAATGCCGGTCGCCCACCTCTGTGGCAGGAGGGGCAACTGGGAAACGGGTCCAAATGGCAATCGCATTGCGGAGGCTCGGCTGGACTTGCCGAAAATGTCCCCTTATCATGCTGCGTTTCCCGTGGCTGCGCCAAAAGTGGCTTCAGCGAGTGCTGAGGCGGCAGGTCACAAGGCCCTTAACTCCGTGTCGCGAACTGGTTTACCAGGGCTGCGTCGCACGTTTTAGGCAGGATATTGGAATGGTCGATCGTCACCTTTTGAGAGAATTTCACATTGATGAGGCGGAACTTGACGCAGTGATTGCAGCGTCGTTCCCCGATTTTGCTGAAGAAGACATTTACCATCAGGAAGCTCAGGCGTACGACCTGAATCAGATCCTGACAGGGACGATCGTTCGAGTTGACAACGAAGAAGTGGTTGTTGACATCGGCTATAAGAGCGAAGGCGTCGTCCAGCGAGATGAATGGGACGATCTCGAGCCACCTCCGGAAGTTGGTCAGAAGATTGAAGTCGAACTGGAAGAGTTCGAAGACTCAATCGGCCTGATCGTTCTGTCGAAGCGTAAGGCTGACCGTCGCCGCGAGTGGGAAAAGATCATCAGCACCCACAAGGAAGGCGATATCGTTAAGGGCCAGGTCATTCGCAAGATCAAGGGCGGTCTGCTGCTGAACATCGGTGTCAACGTGTTCCTGCCAGCCAGCCAGGTCGATATTCGACGTCCGAACGATATTGCAGAATACATCGGCCAGGAAATCGAGTGCATGATTCTGAAGATCGACGAAGCTCGACGCAACATCGTTGTGTCTCGCCGCCGTCTGATCGAAGAAGAGCGCGAGAAGATGAAGAAGACTCTGCTCTCCAATCTGCAGATCGGGCAGGTTCGCAAGGGCACAGTCAAGAACATCGCGGACTTCGGTGCATTCGTCGACCTCGGTGGTATCGATGGTCTTCTGCACATTACCGACATGAGCTGGGGACGTATCAGTCACCCAACTGAAATGGTCAAGATCGATGACGAAATCGAAGTCATGGTCCTGAACATTGATTACGACAAAGAAAAGATTGCACTGGGCCTGAAGCAGAAGTCTGCAAGCCCATGGGCAAACATCAGCTCCAAGTACCCAGTGGGCTCCAAGGTCCAGGGCGAAGTCGTCAACGTGCTGTCTTACGGTGCGTTCGTGAAGCTGGAAGACGGCATCGAAGGCCTCGTGCACATCAGCGAAATGTCATGGACTCGCCGAGTCAATCATCCAAGCGAACTTGTTGCAATTGGCGACAAGGTCGAAGTGATGGTGCTTGGAATCAACGAGGATAAGCAGGAGATTTCGCTGGGCATGAAGCAGACTCAGCCCAACCCATGGGACGAAGTTGCAGCCAAGTACCCAGTCGGTTCTATCGTCAAAGGCACAGTTCGCAACCTCACCAACTACGGTGCGTTTGTTGAACTGCAGGAAGGCGTTGACGGACTTCTTCACATCAGCGACATGTCATGGACCCGCAAGGTGTCTCATGCCAACGAAATCCTGAAGAAGGGTGATCCGATCGAGTGTCAGATTCTGTCAGTCGACGAAGACCGACGCCGTATCGCACTTGGTCTGAAGCAGCTGGCCGAAGACCCATGGGAAACACGAATCCCGGAGAAGTATGCTCCAGGCAAGACCGTCACCGGCAAGGTTACGAAGATCACCAACTTCGGTGTCTTCGTCCAGCTGGAAGACGACCTCGAAGGCCTGCTGCATGTTTCTGAACTGGCCGACCACAAGGTCGAGCATCCTGAAAATCTCGTGTCCGTCGGACAGGAGCTGGAAGTTCGAATCCTGCGAGTCGACACTGGCGAACGTAAGATCGGCCTGAGCCGCAAGACAGAAACGACGAAGGAAACTTCGGAAGCTTCTGAAGCAACCGACAGCTCAGCCGCAGGCCAGGGCCAGGCTCCAGCAAAGCCTCGCGAAGAACTGAAGGGTGGCATGGGCTCAGGCTCAGGTCCGCTGTTCAGCCTTGGCGGTGGCGAAGAGAAGTAATTGGTGACACGCGAGCCAGCTCGCTGATCACAACCAAAAACCCAAAGGGGAAGGCGAATCGCCTTCCCCTTTTTTTTGAACAGTCCTTCGCCCCTGGCAAGGGGAGAAGGTGGCCGACAGGCCGGATGAGGGGTTTCTCCCAAACGCACACTGACAGGGGTTGTGACGGCCTGTCGGGCCTGAATCGCAACCAAACGCTCACACTGAATGCCGACATAACAGCCCACGTCACAATGACGTCTAAATCAATGTGCCTCACCATGAATGAGGTCGTCAAGCACGACGGCGGTTGTGGAGTGCAGTACCTTCGCCAGCGCCAATGTCCTCGAATTCTGCTCCATTGATGCTATTCGAATTTCACTCGATCTGAACCAATCAGTTCGACGAGATCCGGCAGGTCGTACGTCTTCAGAACTCCGTGAACGATTGAATCCAGCTGCCCGACGGGGTGTTTTTCTTTCATGAGCGATTCCCATGATTTCGGGCCGGACTTCAATGTCACCGAGGCGAACAGGCCCGGTTGCATTGCGGCGGCATGGAGAGCAGTGATGCACGCCGCACCTTCGGCGACCAGGTGCACCTTTCGAGGCTTCGCACGGTCCTTCTGGTAGTAGGCAACGAAGTCACCGGCATTCAGTGCGTCTTCAACGCGATACGAAAGGATGGAATCGCCCAGCAGATATGCCAGGCTGTATGTCTTCCAGTCGGTCAGGAGTGGATCGGCTTTTCCGTCTGCCAGCTCTCCCTGGTTTCGGAGATCCACAGAAACGACCGCGAAACCGTCGCCCACCAACTTCTCGATGGCACCATCCGGCTTACCGGCAGCCGCCTTTCCGCCATCGTGCAGATAAAGATACGCTTCATCGGACGGGATCACGGGATGATAGGTCAAACCGGGAATGATGTGCCCCTGATCGGTATGCAGAACGAGTCGATCAATGTGATAAGTTGATCTGTTCACTCGTCCTCGATCTTCCCATCGTGGTGGCTTTCTTTCGTCAATGCGACGGAGTTTTAGCAGCGAATGAATCTGTTCGCGCTGTTGTTCTGCAGTCAGAGAACTCCACTGTTTTTGCCGCTCAGCTCTTAGAGTCGCAGCGTAGTCCGCGTTCAGATCAAACACGGATTTCTCACCCCCCAGATTCAGAACCTGTCCGTGCTCAGTGCACAGCAGTTCTTCAGGCTTGCGCACCGGATATTCGCGAATCGATACCGCCTCATGTTTGTTCAAAAGCCACCGCTGCATCCAGTGTCCGATCGTGGCGAGGTTCTGCGGCTGAACTCCATGAGTCCCTTCGATCTCAACAAGATCCACTCGTTCTGGTGCACCAAGAATCCCGTAAACTCGTTTGGCCTCGCGAAATGTCTGCCACGATCCATCGATGTCGAAGAAGTCCTGAGTCGTCGAACTGATCAGCGTTGGCTTCGGGCCTCGCAGAATTACGTAGTCTGGATGATCCAGACCAAACGCAATCTGACCGAAGATGTTTTGCTCCGCATCCTGAGGACCAATGGTCTCAATGAGTCTTCGAAATGTGGTCAGATAACATGCGGGTGCCGCACAGATGACTCGATCATCCAGGGCCATCACGTAACTTGTCATAGTTCCGCCACCGGAACAGCCCGTAAAACCAATCCGTGTCGGGTCAATCTCAGGGCGGCTGCAAACATAGTCGATCGACCGCATGGCATCCCACAATCGATAGGACGCTGTATTCCGACCCACCAGAGTGGCCCCAATTCCAACCAGGAAATGTTCTGTCGTTGTCCCGGCATGTTCGGGTTCGTGCTCTTCGTTGAGGACCTGTGATCGCTCTCCCTGTCCGATCGGATCAAAACACAGAGCCGCAATGCCGAGACGCACCATGCACAAAGCGAATCTCTGGTTGTAGTCGGCTGTTTTCGCCGTGCGGCTGTGACCGCTGGAAACCACGACAGCAGGAACCGAAACATTGCTTTCGGGAAGGTAGAGGTTGCCCGTCACGTGATGTCCGGGCCGACTTTCAAAGATGACGCACTCAATTCGGTACCCGTCCGCAGGGATGGTTCGTACCGTTTGAGCATTCAAAGGAGTCCGTTCCGGAAGTCCTCCAAGCTGGTTCAAAAAGAACTCTCGTCGTTTCTTCGCCCAGGCCCGCACATCCTCCGCAGATTTCAGCGCAGCGAACTCAGCCTCTCTGTGTTCCAATGCCGCAAACGCGCGTTGCTGGAGTTGTGAATACAGACTCGCCGCCGCTCTTTCATGAGGCGTCAGGCACTGCAACTCATCGAACGCTGCAGCCGTTGCCCCATAAACCATCGCAACCAGGAAGATCACACCAGCCAGCTGTCGAGTCGTTATCTGCATCATCAGCTCGTCTCCCGCTCGAGTTTTCGTCGAATGTTCGATGTGCAGAGTACCAACGCTGCTCCGTTGCCCCAATCGAAGCAGGCACTTCCGGTTGAGTGCCATAGTCCTGACAGGTCTCGGCGAGTTGTCATTGGGGCAGCGTCCGCGTTATAACTTTCGCACGGACAATGAGCGATTTCGAAATTGTTAATGGAAGGCGATTCCAGTGCTGTCGCTTCTAACTGCAAATATCCCCGTGGGAAGACTGCTGATCCTTTGTTGCATCGTGGCCTGCGAAGTCAGCAGTTTCGCCGAAGACAACTGGCCACGATTCCGCGGCGAGAGTGGTTCTGGCGTCAGCAGTCAAAGCGGCATTCCGGTCACCTGGACTGACTCCGAGTATGCGTGGAAAGTGACGCTTCCGGAAGTTGGACATTCGTCGCCGGTTGTTTGGGGTAAGTCACTGTTTGTGACGACCGCGACCGAAGGCGGTTCGGATCGATTTCTCTACTGCCTGAATGCCGACACAGGGGCTCAGCAATGGAAAGTGTCGATCAAGCTTGATGAAAGCAAGAAGCACCTCAAGAACAGCTGGGCGTCCAGCACACCGGTCACTGACGGCGAACGAATCATCTGCCTGTTTGCTGATGGCACCAAACAACAGGCATGGGCGTGGAACTTTGAAGGACAGGAACTTTGGCACAAAGACCTGGGCAGCTATGAAAGCGAACATGGCCTGGGCGTATCTCCGATCCTGAGCGACGGGCTGCTGATCATTCCAAATGACCAGGTCGGGAACAGTTCGATCATCGCGTTGAATGCATCCAGTGGAGAGACCGCGTGGATTGTGGAACGGACTCCTGGAAAGACCTCGTATTCGACACCGCTGGTCGTGCCGGGTGAAGGCAACAAGAAGCAGCTGATCTGCATCAGCGAAGCGAGTGGCGTAACTAGTTTCGATTTGCTGAGCGGGAAACTGAACTGGCAAACGCCGAAACTTCCAATGAGAACCGTCGCATCGCCAATCGTAGCGGACGGCCTTGTTTTCGCGACATGTGGAGAAGGCGGAAACGGCAAGTACTTCGCGGCGATCCAGACCGATCCCAGCGTCCCGTCCGACAGGCGAATTGTCTACGAACGAAAAACGATGCTGCCCTATGTTCCCTGCCTCGTCGCTCGCGAAGGTTTGCTGTTCCTGTGGGGTGACAAGGGAATCATGGTGTGCCTGGATGCTCAAACCGGCAAGGAAGTCTGGTCGGAACGCATTGACGGAGCCTTCAGCGGATCTCCCATTTGCATCGAAGATCGCCTGTACTGTGTGACAGAAGATGGCGTTGTGGTCGTCTTGAAAGCAGGGCCGGAATTCAAAGAGCTTGGAAGAACGAAGCTTGGCGACGACTGTCATTCCACCCCTGCTGTGGCAAACGGACATCTGTACATTCACACCTTCCACCAGGTCATGGCGATCAAAGCACGCTGATTCCTGCGAAATGCTGCGAGATTTCTGACAAATTCTGGCTCACGATTCACCCTGTCAGCGATTACCATCCAGAGACTCGTCAAAACGCAGGGCCAGGCTGTTTGACGAGTCCACCGCTGAGTGTCGGAACCAGGACGTGGGTTTTGATGTCCAGCCACCAGATTTCGTCACCACGTCCGCGTTGGATCAAGAATCCTCAATCGAGGCACCAGTCATGAACGGAGCATGGCCAGGCGGACCCTGTCCACAGTGTGGCGATGATATGCCGCCCAAAGTTGTTCATTGTCGCACCTGTCGCGCTCTGCTGAATTCGGAACTGACAGAAGACAGCATTGAAATTCCAACCTTTGTTCCTTTGCCGGAGCTTGCCGTGATCGCTGCCGCATCACCAAAAGGTCATTACGTCATCTGCCCTGGCTGCAAGGAAGAGCTTCGGATCCACAGTAAGTACAAAGGCGCGAAGGTTCAGTGCAAACACTGCAACCAGCCATTTGCGTACGACAACACAGTGGGTATCAAGGCGGCTTACATGCCGTGTCCACACTGTAAGGAAGAGATTCGAGCCGGAATGAAGTACATGGGTTACAAGGTCGTCTGCAAGCACTGCAGCGGACACATTCAGCTCGTTGCCGATCCCCAATAGGCGGAGTCACAGGATGACCCACAGCCAGCGGCAGTTCCTTGTACCGATTCTGCTCGCTGGACTTGTGTGCTCAGTCGTCCTGGCCGCGTTCGACGCCATTGCTCCTGCAGTGGTTGTCGCAAGTGGTTCGGATGAGCAGCCGAAGATAACAGCCGCTGAGGAACTCTTCGTTCGCCGCGTGTTCCCGATTTTTCAGTCCAGGTGCCTTGGCTGTCACGGACTGCAACAGGGGCCTCCCGAAGGTGGACTTGATCTTCGTAGTGAAATCGCACTGAAGGGCGGCGACTCAGGACATCCGTTGATCGTCCGGGGGAACCCTGCACAGAGTCCCTTGCTCAAAGCGGTCTCGAGGGGTTCCGCTGACTGGTCAGCAATGCCTCCCAAGGAGGCCGAGAGACTGACACCGACCGAACTCGAATGGATCTCGCAATGGATCCAGGAAGGTACGCCGTGGCCTGATCAACCACGGATGGCTCATGTCCTCAAGATGAAATCCCATGCGTGGTCTGATGAAGATGGTGTCACGATCGCGACCAGTGCCGGACTGAACGAAGCATGGAACCAGCGTCGATACCCGAAGGAAGCTCTGTGGGCCTGGCAGTCATTGAACGTCGGGCATCTGAGCGTCACCGCACCTCAAACGATCGATGCACTGATCGAACAGAAGGTTCCTGAAGGCCTGATCGTGGCGCCTTCGGCCGAAGCGGAAACTCTTCTTCGCCGTGCGTCGTTTGACTTGCTGGGACTTCCACCTTCCGTTCACGATCTTCAGGAGTTCCAACGAGCCTTCAATGCGGATCCGGAGTCGGCCGTGCCGCAACTGATCGATCGCCTGCTGGCGAGTCCTCATTATGGCGAACGAATGGCACAACACTGGCTGGATGTCGTTCGCTATGCGGATTCGGCGGGCTTTTCGAATGACTATGAACGAGGCAGCGCGTGGCGCTACCGGGACTATGTTGTCCGGTCATTCAACACGGATAAGCCATTCGACCAGTTCATAGTGGAGCAGATTGCGGGGGATGAACTTTCGCCCGACGATCCGGAGTCTCAAATTGCGACAGGCTTTCTTCGCATGGGTCCCTGGGAACTGACCGGGATGGAAGTGGCGCAGATCGCCCGGCAGCGATTCCTTGATGATGTGACCAACAGTGTCGGTGAGACTTTTCTTGCTCAGCCCCTTCAATGCGCGCGATGTCATGATCACAAGTTTGATCCAATCCCGACACGCGACTATTACGCCCTGCAGTCGGTCTTTGCGACAACTCAACTGGCCGAGCGGTATGTTCCGTTCCTGCGGGAAGAGAATCAAAGCGGCTTCGAAGAGCGAAGATATCTGCTGCGACGGCAGGCCGATTATCTGGCCTCGCTGGAAACACTGGATGAGGCCCTTCTGAAAAACGCTGACCAGTGGTTTCGCGATCAGGGCAGAGATGCTCAGCAATGGAATGAGACAATTGCGTCGGTGCGAAAGCGACTGGAGAACTCTGGAAAAGAGTCGAACAGGAACAGCAAAGTCCGAACTGCTCGCAGTGACGTCTTCAATCAGGCCCGTCAGTCACTGTTGAAAGCTGGTGTGCCGGAAGACACGTTTCCTCCAAAGCTGGTCGGACTTACGCCAGAGCAGCTGGGGCTGGAACGTATTGCTCGCAAGGGACTCGAACGGCTCGAATGGGAACTGGATCGATACGAACCGTGGGCTCACGCTGTGTACAACGGTCATACGCCGGATGTCCGATCCATCAACACACCGTATCGAATGCCGCAGAACCTTTTGGCCGGAGAGCTGGAACAGACCTGCATCCTAACGGGCGGCGATCCGTTTTCTCGAAGTGTGCCCATCCAGCCGGCGGCACTCTCTGTCGTGAAATCGGTCACGGCCCAAATCCCATCCGCTCTGTCCGGTCGGCGCCTTGCCCTGGCACAATGGATCGCAGACGATCGGAATCCTCTGACGGCACGAGTCATTGCGAATCGAATCTGGATGTGGCATTTCGGAATTCCCCTGGCCGGCAATCCGAATAACTTTGGAAGCACAGGTCGCAGGCCAACACACTCGGAGCTACTGGATGTGCTCGCTCAATCGCTGATCGACAACAACTGGTCGATCAAGGCGCTTCACCGGCAAATCATGCTGACGAGAGCCTACCGACGCTCCGGCCTGCATCCGGACGCAAAGCAAGTGCAGCAACTTGACCCTGAGCTGACGTCGTATGCAGTTTTTCGAAGCCGTCGTTTGTCGGCTGAAGAACTGCGAGATTCCATGCTTGTTGCCACTGGCGAACTCAACACCGAGATCGGTGGAATTCCGAATCGCCCCGAAATCAACATTGACGTGGCATTGCAGCCGCGTCAGGTGATGGGAACATTCGCGGCCGCATGGACTCCCAATCCACTTCCGGCACAACGCCATCGTCGCAGCATCTACGCGCTGCGACTCCGCGGACTGGCCGATCCCGCCATGGAAGTCTTCAATCAGCCTTCGCCGGACTTTTCATGTGAACGTCGCGATGTCAGTGTTGTGACTCCTCAGGTCTTAAGTCTGTTCAATAGCCAGGACAGTTACACACGTGCTCTGGTCCTGGCCGATCGTGTTTGGAAACAGGCAAATGAAGACGACGAGAAGGCCATTCAACTTTGTTTTCAGCGTACCCTCGGACGGAATCCGACGAGTGATGAAAAGCACGCGTGCCTGAAACACTGGAATGAATCAGCGGGAAACTCCGATGCTGCTGTTCGCTTCCGAAGGCTGCCGACGAAGATCACAAGGGAAGCGATCGAGGAGAACACGGGGGAGCGTTTTACGTTCGAAGAACATCTTTACTCGATGGAGGATTTTGTTCCGGATATCCAACCCAAAGACTGTGACTCGCGCGTCCACGCCCTGGCCGATGTGTGCCTCGTCCTTCTGAACTCAAGCGAGTTTTCGTATGTCGAATAGACATCCATTCCGACATCGTCGCGAATTTGTCTTCGGAGCAGGACTGGGACTCGGCACGGTCGCCCTCAAGACTCTGCTCGCTTCAGAAAACAATGAGGGCGTCGACAACACGAATCAAAAGGCGGCCGACCCTGACCAAAGTGCTCGGGGTCCCCATCACGTCCCGTCTGCGAAACAAGTCATCTTCCTCATGATGGAAGGTGGCCCGTCACACATCGACACGTTTGATCCCAAGCCGGCCCTTGATCGCCTTCATCTGACGGAGTTTGTCCGCGAAGGCCGGCAGAAGTCCGCGATGGAAAGCGGGAAGCGGTACTTTGTCCGAAGCCCTTTCGAGTTTCGCAGGACTGGCGAATGCGGTGCCGACATGGCGGTTACCTGGGAACACCTTCGCCATGTGGCTGACGATCTGTGCTTCTACCGAGGTTGCCAGGTTGACAGTGTGAATCATCCCACTGCCATGTACCAGATGAACTGCGGCAATCGTTTTGGAGGTGATCCGGCCACAGGAGCCTGGGTGACCTATGGGCTTGGCTCGGAAAACAGCAACGTCCCCGGTTTCATCGTCCTTCCGGAAGTCAGTTACCCTCAGGGAGGTTCTGCCAACTGGAGCAACGGATACCTTCCCGCGCAGTTTCAGGGGACAGCCCTGCGGTCCATCGGCGCGCCGCTGCTTGACCTGACGCCACCTTCGGGCGTCACTCGAAATCGTCAGCGAAGAAACATGGATCTCCTGCGAGACCTGGAGGCCAGTTACCTGAAGACTCATCCGCTGAACACCAGTCTCGAAGCACGAATGGCAAACTACGAACTGGCGTTTCGCATGCAAACCCAGGTGCCGGAACTCCTCGATCTCGACGGAGAAACGGCGAAGACTCATGAGGCGTATGGCCTCGCCCGAAAAGAGACATCAGAGTTTGGCCGAAAGTGTCTGCTGGCGAGACGACTGATTGAAAAGGGCGTTCGATTTGTCCAGCTCTATCACGGTACATGGGACAGTCATGACGACATTCAGCGGGCTCACGGAAATCTGATTCGAAGTGTGGACCAGCCCATTGCCGCATTGATCGCGGACCTGAAAACCCGAGGCTTGCTGGAATCAACGCTCGTTGTCTGGTGCGGAGAATTCGGGCGGACTCCGGACAATGGTGTTCGAGGCGGAGTGGCGTACGGCCGTGACCATAACCCGAACGCCATGACGATCTGGATGGCCGGCGGAGGTTGCCGTGCCGGACACACCATCGGGGCGACGGACGAAACGGGCATGACGGCCGTTGAAGAGATTCACCATGTCCGCGATTTCCATGTCACCCTGCTCCATCTGCTCGGTCTGGATGACAACCGCCTGACGTATTATCACGGCGGTCGATTCAAACAGCTCAGTCAGTTTGGAGGCGATGTCATTGCGAATCTGCTCCACCGTCGTGCGTGAGTCCATCTCGCGGATGTTCCCTCGAAGCCGTCGCGTTCACCGCAAGAACTTCACACATTTGCGATTCCCCTGCAGCCTGTGTCCAATGTGTCGCTGATTCAAACGTCGAAGTTGAGGAACTGTTACCCACAAGCCACGGGAAGCGGGAACGATGACATTTTCGGACGTCAGTGAACCAACCGGCTCGCCTCGCTCTTCCAATTGGGTTTGGTGGATTAGCGGCCTTCTGCTCCTGGCCACCATGCTGAACTACATGGACCGGCAAACGCTTGCCGTTCTGTCGGTACGGATCACAAAGGAACTGAGTCTTTCCGAAGAGAACTATGGCGATCTTGAATTCGGCTTTGGTGTTGCCTTTGCCATTGGGTCACTGAGCTTCGGGATCCTGGCAGATAGTCTCTCGGTCCGCTGGCTCTACCCGATCGTACTTCTGTCGTGGTCGGCCATTGGAATTCTGACTGGCTTCTGCAAGGACTTTTCATCTCTGCTGACCTGCCGAATTCTGCTGGGCTTCTTTGAAGCCGGTCACTGGCCCTGCGCGCTGAAAACCACTCAGGCCCTTCAGACAGGCGGCAAACGGCTGATGGGCAACAGCATCCTGCAAAGCGGCGGAGCGATTGGGGCAATCCTGACTCCACTGGTCGTTCGTTTGATCACACGCGACGACCCAACTGCAGGTGCCTGGAGAACGCCCTTCTTTATCATCGGGTCGCTGGGCGTTGTCTGGGCTGGTCTCTGGCTGACGTCGCTTCGCACGGACGATGTTCCGGTCCAGCAATCGAAGCCCGACGAAAACTCCGGACCGAACTGGTTTTTTGAATGCATGTGGAATCCAAAATTCTGGGCTCTTGTGCCGGTCGTGATCTGCCTGAATATCACCTGGCAGCTGATTCGCGCGTGGCTTCCGAAGTTTTTGCAGCAGGGGCGAGGGGCGACTGAAGCAGCGGCGTTATTCTTCAACTCCTGCTATTTTGCTGCAGCAGACGTCGGCTGCATCGCGGCCGGTGCGATAGCAATTTGGCTTGGGAAAAAGGGGTTCCCGTCGCATCCGGCAAGAATCATCGTGTTTGCCTGCTGCTGTGTTCTGACCGGAATGACAGGGATTGTGCCCTATTTGAAACTTGGACCGGCCTTGTACGCGGTCCTGCTTCTCGTTGCCGCAGGATCGCTGGGACTGTTCCCCTGTTATTACTCTATGTCGCAGGACGTCAGCGAACGTCATCTCGGAAAAGCAACCGGGCTCCTGGGTGCATTGGGATGGCTGATCTCATCGCCAGTTCAAAAGCTGTTCGGAAAATATGTCGATCGTTACCAGTCGTTTGACGACGGCATTGCTCTGGCTGGATTTGCCCCGCTTGTCGGACTGATCATTCTGCAAGTCGTCTGGCCAAAGTCACGCACTTCTTCGACCTAACGAATGGCGATGAAGTCATTGTGGTTCAAGAGAACTCGAACCAGACTTTCACGCGATTGTCGAACTGCTGACTCTTCGGTTGGGGCAGCCGCTGAAGCCGCAGCGTCGGAAGAGCTTGTCGCTGAGGCGCTGCTCTGTTGTTCAAGGAACGTTGTGCATCTTTGACGCTCTGAATCACTGGGGCGACGATTAACGATCAGCTCAAACATGTCCTCAACGAACGCAGAGTCGGAAGCGACCGCTTTGCCATTCTCGACCTTCGCCACCCACGCTGCGACAATGTCCGCAGAACGCTGATGAACAAACTCGCTGTTGGTCAGCGCGAGGGCCTGTTGAGGAATGATGCTCTGCGACCGTCGATAACACTCCAGCGCATCCGCCGCGTCAAAGAGTGCCGCAAACTGACTGCGTCCGTCACCTTCGGGCTGACAACTGTAGTACAGACTTCGCCGAAATGTCGTCAGTGCAGCACTGTTTTCCAGTTCCTGTCCGCCCTGAGTCAGATCGAGCTTTTCGGAAACCGCCAGCACACTGTCTCGAACGACTTCCGCCTCCATCCGCCCGGTATTCATGCGCCACAGCCAGCGATTGTCGGGATCGGTGGAAGCCGATGAGTAACCTTCCGGGTAGCCGGAAGAACGCTTCCACGTTTCGCTGGTCAGGATCAATCGATGCAGATGCTTCATGCTCCAGTCATGATCTCGCAGCTCACAGGCCAGCCAGTTCAATAAGTCCGGATGACTTGGCGGAGCACCGTTGCGGCCAAAGTCGAAGACTGATGACACGATCGGCCTGTGGAAATGCCGCATCCAGATGTGATTCACGGCGACGCGAGCCGTCAGTGGATTTTCGGACGACGTGATCCACTCCGCGAGCGCCTTTCTGCGACCAGTGCTGGTCGCAATTGATTCTCTTGTCAGCGGGGTGTAGGTGAGATCCTTTGACGCGTCTGACTGCAGTGTCTTTGCAGAAGCCAGCTGAGTTCTTGCCGCAGCAAGTTCCTTCGTTGCGACCTCCAGGTCCTTCGCGTGCTTCTCATCAGAGTCTGGCAACGACTCGGCAGAAGCAATCCTGATGCGCGCCAGCAGCTCTGAAACCTCTGCCCTGAACACCGCCGCGTCCCGTTCCAGTCGGCTCGCGATTCGCGCCAGGTCTTCGGTTGGCGAATCAATGGACGCCGAAATAGTTCCACTGGCGGTCGAACCACTGATTGATCCGGCGACCGCTTCAGCACTCACGCTAAGGCCGGCTTTTTTCTGATCGGCTCGAAGTCGAGCTTCCCAGGAAGTCTGGTCGGCCCGTGCTGCATTCACGAGCAATTGGGAGGCCTGTCGTTTCCATTCTGGTAACGCTGCCTGGCCGCGAGCCCTGCGAACCGCAGCAGCCGCTTCTCGCAGCGAATCATTCAGCGCCACTGTGGAAGCGACCGAGGTCGCTGGTTCGGCCGAATACGATGTTCGAACCCAGCCCGCCACACCCACGGCATCTTCACCATCCGCAAAATTGGGCGATTCGAATCCGCACTCATACAAGCAAAGCTGTGGCAATCCCGCCGCTTGTTCCACAGGCGAACAAATCCTGATGCGATCAACAATCGCAACGGTTCCCGTTCGAGCATCCATCAGGATTCCTTGGTTCGCGTTGCCCACCGGCTTCCAGCCATTCAACGCAATTGTTTGAGCATCGCAAAGAACCTGATCGTGCTCAATGTCCGTCACAGTCAGACGACAAACGTCGTTAACCAGATCAAGCGTCAGATGAACTCTGAATCGACGAACTCCCTGAGCAAGATCGAACGCACCGACCTGCAGTTCCTCAAACGTGCCCGGGCGGTAGGAGAGAATCCGTCCCTTCTCGAATCCCACGAACGTCGCAGTTCCACCCTGAGCCAGGTCGCGGGCCAGTTGAAAATTGAAATGAGCATCCTTCTGGATCTGCACGAGGAACTCCACTGTCGTTCGATCCGGAAGCTCTTTCAATTCGGGCAATGTTCGATGAATCATGCGACGTCCAGTCGACGCATCCATCAGCAACGACTGTTGACCGTCCAGTGCCCCTTCACGTTTCTCGGTTCGAGCCGTCTCGATGGCCGCCGCGAAAACTCGCTCCGCATCTGTCAGCGCGTTCTGAGCGGCGGTTGAATCTGCAGTCGATTCAATCACCAACTGCGAGGCCTGTGCTTCCGCCGCGACAACCGCATCAGCCAGTCGTTTTCGTTCAGCCTCCAGCACCGCCGGACGAAGCCCAGGGTAACGAAAGTGGGCTGGCATCGAGATCGGTTCCGGACTCCGGAACGAAGAACTCAGGAACGAAGGGACTCCCGGTGCCACGCTGCCTCGGTCCTTCACGCGATTTCGTTCATCGCCTCCCGTGTAAAACCACGTCGGAGCTTCCGGCTTCTGATCCACGATGCGGACCATTCCCAGCCGTTGGATCTTACGCAGGACAACATACTCGTACTCCTGGAACGGGCCTGGATCAGGTTCACCGGGCCATTGGTCCTGGCGAATATTCATCGGTTCGAAAAAAGCTCGCAGCCGAAAATAGTCATCCTGTGCAATCGGGTCGTACTTGTGATCATGGCAATGAGCACAATTGAAGGTCAGCCCCAGAAACGCTTTGCCGGTATGTTCGACGGTGTTCCGCATCCAGTCGTTTGGATTGAGTGCGTACCAGTTGCGAATCAGGTAGCCGGTCGCCACCGCAGCCTCATCGTCTTCCGGACAGATCTCATCGGCCGCCAGCATCTCCTGAATCATCCGGTCATAACCTTTGTCCTGATTCAGTGAACGAACAATCCAGTCTCGCCAGCGCCAGATCTGCGGCGCGCTGTTCCAGACGTCGGGCACGGCTCGTCGGCCATACCAGTCCGCGTAACGCCATACATCCATCCAGTGGCGGCCCCAGCGTTCTCCGTATCGAGGATCATTCAGAAGCGCATCAACCGTCTTCTCCCACGCATCGGGAGATTCATCGGCAAGAAACTTCCGGAGCGATTCTGGATCCGGAGGAACTCCCAGCAGATCCAGCCAGGCCCGACGCAACAGCGCTTCTCGGCTGGCTCGCCCCACAGAAACCAAACCATGCCGCACATGTTCTCGGGCTACAAACTGGTCGATCGGGTGAGAGGACGGCGGCAGGACAAACGGAATCAGCGGCCGCTCGAGCGGTCGGAAGGACCAATGGTCTCGAGGATCCGCCTCGGGAGTTTCGTCGGCCGGAGCCTTCGCGCCTGCCATGATCCATTGCTTCAGCTGTGCCTGTTGCTCAGGAGTCAACGGCTCGCCTTCCGGTGGCATGCGTCCTTCTTCAACTGATGCATGAACGCGTCTCAAAAGAGGACTCTGGTCCGGTGCATTGGCAGTCACGATCGGTCCGTCACTGCCTCCCTTCAAGAGCAACTGCGCCGTATCAAGACGCAGCCCAGCCTCTTGCTTCAGCGAACCATGACACGCATAGCAGCGAGCCTTCAGCAGAGGCTTGATATCACGCAGGTAGTCGACCTCTTCGGCCCGGCAGTCGCCCCATAGCACACAACAGCAGATCAGAGCAGCAAGCTTATGAGTATTCAGTTTAGAAGACACAGTAAGACTCCGCGGGCGTCACTTGCTGTTGATCCCAACCCGTTGCGTTGAGCAGGGATTTTCGTGGGGCACCTTCCGGCTTCCTGATCCCTCACTGACGTTTCGGGTTACGAAGTGACAGTCAAGCACGAGGATGAACAGGGCATACACAGGATACCGACTGCTGGCATGGCTTCGGAAGGTTGAGTCCGGCGAAGATCGCCAGGAAACAACAAGATGCATTCTGCCACGACTGACGAGCAACCGCTGAACGATTACAGTTCCATTGAACGCAGCCCGCTGCGGAGTCGAACGGCTGCATGTGACAGATCGATTTGCCCGGAATATGGAATCATGGCGAAACGCAAGACCACGGAAGAGAACAACGACGACGTGACACTGGAAGCGGCGATGAGCGAGCTTGCAGAGATCGTTGCGCGGATGGAATCAGGGCAGGCCACTCTCGACGAATCACTCGCGCAATTCGAACGAGGAATGCAGCTCCTTCGTTCATGCCATCAGAAACTGGACGCGGCGTCTCAGAAGATCGAAATCCTGACTCGCATGAGCACTGACGGTGTCGAGACTGCTCCTTTCGATGCACGATCGACCCTGCAGAAGGACGCGTCTCAAACGGAAAAACGCCGCAAGCCCGCGGCAAACGAATCCGACGACGATGATGCCGGTCTGCTGTTCTGACGGGCACTCAATGCGTTCATAGCGGCAGGGCGCGAGCCGTCCGGTAAGTCTGCGTCATGAAGTCACCGAATCGCTTAAGCCGTTCCGCGACGAATCCTGCACAGCGTTGCCCGTCAGGCATCCCCGAAAACCTTGCCAGTTCGTCATCCCCTCGCAGGAGGGCATTCAGGCGATACAGGATTGTCGTGCATCTCACCAGTTTCGCGCGACATCCCCAGTATCAACCCCACGGCACAAATGCTGACAAACAGATTCGTCCCTCCATAGCTGATGAAGGGATGCGGAACACCCTTTGGCGGCACCAGCGCCGTGACGACGGCAATGTTGGCCATGGCCTGAAGAACCAACTGGATCAGCAGTGTCGTTCCGAAAATCCACGCAAAGGAATTGCGAGGCTGATAGCGAAGTACGGACTGCCCTGTGAACAAAACCGCGCACCAGAGAAAACAGACCGTCAGCGTTCCGATCAATCCCAGCTCTTCCCCGATCACCGCAAAGACGAAGTCGGTATTGGCCTCCGGCAGATAGCTCAGCTTCTGCCATCCCCCGCCGACACCGCTTCCTTCAAGTCCACCAGCTCCCAATGACAGCAGAGACTGGCGAATCTGCCACGGAGCGGAGCTCAGATCTTTCCATGCCTCCATGAACCCTGTGATTCGCTGCAACTGGTAAGGCCGCAGGACAAGAACGGACGCGGCAGCCGGGATCAGCAGGAGCCCGCAGGAAATGAAGTAGCGAAGTGGCCAGCCACCAAGAAACAACGTCAGCACAAAGCCCAGAGTCAGGAAGACGGTCGCTCCAAGGTCAGGTTCCAGAATCACCAGCGGCAACACCACCAGCAGCGGCGCAAGTGTTCCAGGCACTGATGAAAGGCGAAGTCCCTGCTCATTGCTCTGGCAGAGATTTCTCGCTGCCACAAGTGGAAGGATGATGCGTCCCAATTCCGATGGCTGAAGAGACAGTCCTGCCATTCGAAGCCAGCGCTGTGCTCCATTGATGCGACTGCCCACTCCGGGAATCAACACAGCGACCAGCAGGATCACAAGTCCCCACCAGGCGACTCCGCTGATGTTCATCAAGGTCTCAGCGCGGCAGCGTGAGAGCCTCCACGCAACGAGAAGCGAAAATGCGAGGTACAACAAGTGGCGACCGAGGAATACGGTTTCCTGTTCACTCGGGCGAGACGTCAAGCTCGCACTGTGCACCATCTGGATTCCAACACACAGCAGCACGCCGACCAGCACAGCAAGCAAGCGACCAAGATTGTCTCGTTCGGCAATCTGGAATTCCGACAAACGAAATTTCGTCGCGACATTCATGACAAATCGGCTTCAGTCGTTTGCGTATCGATGCGGTGTCTGATTACCTTCCCGCCTCGACGGAGCGAACCGGCATCGACCGGCTGGACACGGATGTCCCATTTTCTTTTTCGCATCACTCCCGAAGTAGTTTCGGCACCCTTCGGAAAGCTGGTTGATCCAGCCGCGGATTCCGCCATTCGAATCTGTGACGAAGTTGTCAGTTGAAAGCGATGTACCGGTTGTAGGCTGGGTAGCGTAGAGCGATTGTCTCAATCGCTCGCCCTCAAGTGATGAATCGCAAACGGCTGAGGACAGCCGTTCCACCATGGGTAGCACGCACGAAGTGCGTGTGCCGAAGGCGCCAGAAGCAAAAGAGTGCACCCGATATTGCCAATGCCGCATGCACTGGACCACCATGCGTTCACTTCGGCTTCCGACCGCTGCGCGTCACAGGCTTCGCCTGTGCTACCCGATCCGACTTACTGAATCGCAAACGGCTGAGGACAGCCGTTCTACCATGGGTAGCACGCACGAAGTGCGTGTGCCGAAGGCGCCGGAAGCAAAAGAGTGCACCCAATATTGCCAATGCCGCATGCATCGGAACCATCATGCGTTCACACCGGCTTCCGGCCGCTGCGCGACACAGGCTTCGCCTGGGCTACCCGATCCGACTTGCTGAATCGCAAACGGCTAAGGACAGCCGTTCTACCATGGGTAGCACGCACGAAGTGCGTGTGCCGAAGGCGCCGGAAGCAAAAGAGTGCACGCGATATTGCCATTGCCACATACACCGGAACCACCATGCGTTCACACCGGCTTCCGACCGCTGCGCGTCACAGGCTTCGCCTTTGCTACCCGATCCGACTGGCTGAATCGCAAACGGCTGAGGACAGCCGTTCTACACTTCAGGACAACAACGAAAAGTCATCCAGGTTCCCGCCGGAAATCAGAGCGACCGTCTTCAGACCTCGGAAGCGATCGGCGTGATCCTGAACGGCTGCAACGGTGACGGCTCCGGAAGGTTCGGCGATGATTCGAATCTGATGGGCAAGCTGCTTTGTGGCGCGACGAATCGAATCTTCACAGACGGTCAGGATGTCATCGACCAGTGACCGGATGATCGGAAACGTCAGCGTGCCAAGCGGCGTTCGAAGTCCATCCGCGATGGAATCGGTCCGCATGGCTGGTTCAATCTTCCCGGACTGCATACTCCGCCAGGCGTCATCGGCCCACTGCGGTTCTGCTCCGAACACACGGAGGTCGGGTCGAAGGCTCTTTGCGGCGATCAAACTGCCCGCCAGCAGTCCTCCGCCTCCAACTGGCACAATGATGGCCTGGACATCAGGAACCTGTTCCAGAATTTCCAGGACCGCAGTCCCCTGTCCCGCAATCACTGCGGGGTCGTTGAACGGGTGTACCAGAGTGGCGCCGGTCCGTCGCTGAACGTCAGCGGCTGTTGCTTCGCGAGCTGCCGATGTGGGCTCGCAGAGAATCGGTTCGACACCAAGCGACCGAACCGCCTGCAATTTCACTCGTGCCGAATTCGACGGCATCACGATATGTGCCTGGATACCCCGCGCAACTGCTGCCCGTGCCAGCGCGGCGGCGTGATTTCCGGACGAATGAGTCACCACTCCTGCCAATGCATCGCTCTCAGAAAGACTCATCACAGCATTTGTTGCACCGCGAGCCTTGAAGGCGGCCCCCTGTTGCAGGTTCTCACACTTCAAAAGCAAACTTGTCCCATCGGCAGCGACTCCGCAGGTCTCCAGCACGGGCGTCCGACGCACGTACTTCTCGATTCGCTGTCGTGCATCGATCACATGTTGAACGCTGATGCAAAACTCACTGGTTCCGAACGACACGAAGATTTTCCTCTCAAACGCGGCGGTGGGTTCACTCGGTCTTCTGTTTCATGGATCCAAAATCGGCTCTTAGTTCCTGCAACTGTCGATGCAGGTCTCTGCGTTTCGACACCGTATCGAGGAGAGCTCGCTGAGTCTTCGCGATTCGGCCGTAGCTGAAGCAGGCGAGGATAAGACAAACTGGGATTGTGATGCACGACCCCACTTTCACCCACCAACCAACAGGGCTTGCCATCACATCGGAGAATTGAAACGGTCCCGGTATAAGGTACCCGGCGACGGCAATCGCACATCCGAACAGCAAAGACTGAGCGATCACGAGGGACGCGACAAACACAACGAAGGCAAAGGCGAGTCGCACAAGCAGATAACGACCACCGGGTGATCGAGATTCACTGTCCGCGATCGAAGCGTAAGGATTGGCAGTTGCCTGAGGCGTTGCGGCAACCGATGAATCAGCATTCCCTGGAGGTGGGCCGGATGTCTTCATCGGGGCTCACGACCTCATTCGAGCGGCTGTTATTCGAGATCAAACCGAGGGGCTGAAAAATCATCGTCGGCTGATGCATCCGAGGCCTTGATCTTTGGCCGTTCTTCCGGAGTTGCAGGCTTCGTCTCCGAGGGGGTGTAGCGGACCGAATCTTCAGCATCTCGAGTCACGTTGCGAAACTCTTCCTGAAAGCCGGACATGCCCTTCTTGAACTCGCCAAAACTCTTTCCAAGGTTCTTGGCAACGTTAGGAAGATTGCGACCAAACAGCAGCAGCGCGATGATGCCCACAATGAGCATCTCCGTGGTACCAACACCTGGAAGGAATCCCATACGTCACCTTATCGGCATTCGTTCCGGCCAGCCCACGCCAGCCGGAACCACAAAAGCGAAAAGATCGAACCGATGTTACTGAAGCTTGTCAGCTCCTGAACCTTCTTCGTCGCCTTCTCGCATGCCCTTCTTAAACTGAACCAGGCTCTGGCCAAGAGATCGCATGGTTCCGGGAAGGCGATTCCCGAAGAGTACCATTGCGATGAAAAGAACAATCACAAGTTCAACCCAGCCTGGAGCCCATGCGAGCAACGGCCGGGAAATCAGATTCTGAAGAATGTGGTTCATGGGAACTTCCACATAACAGGGATACTGCGGATTTGTGAATGCCAAAGCCTGCGCAACATTTTTGGCAGTCCTGTCATTCACCTTGAGATATGGTCTGCAGCAAGCTGGTGACTTGTACTGACCTCATTTTTCTGCACGAATTCTATCAGTCAAAACGCGCTAAGTCACAGGGGTGTGATCCAAAAACCTCGGACGCCTCCTGGAATCTCAGGAATCGTCGGCAAGGTCGGAACACTCGAAACTCAGCCTTTTTCCTCGAGAATTCGAGGCACCAGGAAGAACTGCCCATCAGTTTTGCACGCATTTGCGAGCGAATCTTCCCGCGAAAGAGACTCCTGCCGTACGTCTTCGCGGAAGACGTTATTCATCGGCACCGGATGTGGCATTGGTGCAACACCGTCCAGATTGACCTCATCCAGAAGTCGAACGTAATCCAGAATCGCACCGAGCTGCTGTCGCGATGATTCAAGTTCCTGATCCGTGAGTGAAAGCCTCGCGAGGTTTGCAACTTTGCGAACTTCAGAAATTTCCATGGGACAATCCACTAGCTTCAGTGCAAGTTTTGACTCGTTCGATTCGACAATCCGCGGCGAAGAATCAGTCTGATACTCGCCGCCTGCGAAATGTACTGAATGCCATTGCTTACGGAAACCCGATGGGCCTTTTGGAAACAGTCCATTCCTTCTGCAGGTCCGCCTCGAGTGACTTCACCAGTTCCGGATTCTGCAACGCAAGGTTCGTTTTCTCGAATGGATCGGCCGTCAAATCAAACAACTGCGGTGCCTTCTCGTTGACCTTGTGAACAAATGCATAACGATCCTCGGGAGCGTCATACGAGACGATCAGCTTCCATTTGTTTTGAATTGTCCAACGATACTGCAGCGATGCTTCAGGCCGGTTCAGATCTTCGATGTCATGCGCAAAGCTCTCACCAAACAGCTGATCGCGATCACCAGAGCCCGCGTTCGCCGTGATCCATGGCAGCAGATTGCGGCCGGGCAGAGCTTTCGCAACGTTGACTCCTACGGCACTGAGCAATGTCGGATAGACATCGAGCGTGGTGGCCAGGATCGATCGATCTCCTGGCACAATCTTCCCAGGCCAGGAAACCATGATCGGCGTTCGAATCCCGCCCTCATACACAGTTTGCTTCGATCGAGGTGCAAAGCCGTGATTGAATGCAGCGGGCAGTTTCATGTCCGGCGTCGACTGAATCCATCCGTTATCCGTGACATACATCACGATTGTATCGTCAGCGATTCCGGTTTGATCCAGGTGAGTCAGAATCTGGCCGCACGATTCATCAAACCATTCACACATCGCATAGTACTTCGCAAGCTCCGGAGCTCGACCTTCTTTCTGGTACTTTGCCAGCAGTCTCTCCGGCGGATTGTGCGGAGTGTGTGGCAGCATCGGTGCATACCAAAGAAAGAACGGCTTCTTTTCAGACGTTGCTGTGTTGATAAAGTCGATCACTGGCTTCATACCCTGTCGGCCGATCGTCAGGCCGTCATCACCATGTCGGCCACCCTGCTCCGGAAATCCTCGCGTCATCCCATGCGTGAAGCCGCCCCGTCGGAAGTTGCCTTCCCACCATTTTCCCGACTGCATCGAGATATACCCGAGCGATGACAGCTCTTTGGGGATCGTCGACAGGGAATCTACCTTGCTGATCAGATCCAGCTTCTGCTGGCTGTACTGAGCCTCCGTGAGCGACTTATTCGGCTTTGGGTCATTCCCAGTGACGCCGTGCTGATGAGCATACAAACCGGTAATGATTGTCATCAGCGAAGGTCGACACAGCGGCGTCGGCGTGTAGCCTCGACGAAAGACGGCACTTCGAGCTGCCAGCCGATCGAGATGCGGAGTCTGAATGCACTCGTGGCCCATAAACTGGTAATCAGTCCACGCCTGATCGTCTGACAGAATCAACACAATGTTCGGGCGAGTCTCTGAACTCTGCGCATGGCACGAACTACCAGAGACCATCAACGCGAATGTGATGAACAGTACTATTGAACACACGAGGGAATTCGGTCGCATTTGCAGGAAGCTCCTTGCCCGAAGTCCGGGCAAAGCGTGGTAAGGAAGACTCAAGTTTTCATGTCGCGGGTGGGGGCTGAACTGGCTGAGCTGGAAGCGTAGCAGAATTTTGTCCCTGTTTCCTGACTTCAAAGCGAAACCGAGTCCAGTTGTCTTCGCGATGAACCGTCAAGTGACCTTCCGCGCCCGTAGCCGCCTGAGCTGCCAGCGCGAGTCCGATGCCAACGCCTTCGGCCTTGCCCGTATAGAACGGTTCAAAGATCTTCTGTTCGAGTCCTTCGGGGATGCCTGGACCGTTGTCAAGAACATCAACGAAAATCGTGGTCGGCGAATCGGAGAGCCTTAACGTCACTTCGCCACCCGGACCACACGCGTCGGCAGCGTTCTGAGCCAGGCTGAGCAACGCCAACTGGACGTGCTCTGAATCCGCGACTGCGAGCGACTCCGGATCCGAATTTCTGTTCTCCAAAGTCATTCGAATATTCTGATGCTGACATTGAAAGCTTAGCAGGTCCAGAACGTGATTCAGTATCGTGTCCATTCGCCCGGACACAACGTTTTGCGAACTGCCGGATGCGAGTCTCAAGAGTCCCCGAATGTGGCTTTCTGTCAGAGTCAACTGCCGGATCGCCACATCCAGACTGGCTCGATCTTCGTGCTGGCAACGACGCGAATGCAGCTGGATCGCAAGACGAGCCCCCATAATGGCGTTGCGCAACTGGTGAGCGAGGCCCGCCGCCAGCTGAGACATCGCGGCCATGCGTTCCGTTGACCGAATCTGCTGAGTCTTTCGCTGAAGATCCTGAGCCATCTGGTTGATGGATCCGGCAAGATGTCCAAGCTCGTCGTCGCGTTCAATCGGCAGCATCTCCTCAAAACGCAGCGCTGCGAGATCCGCGACGCGAAGCTGAATCGACCGAAGACGTCGTTCAAACCCGGCGGCAATCAGCCAGGAAACAGCCGCGGCCCCGATCAGCGTCAAACCACCAACAACGAACGGGGTGACAATCGCTTCCCGACGAATGGCAGCTCGATCTGCTTCACGAACCAGAACATACAGGCTCTTCAACTGAGGAGACCGCATGATCTCGATGGTGCCGCACAGCCATCGCTCCCCCTGAATCGTCAATGGGGTCAGCTGACCGAATGGCCCGGTACCCGGGGTTGGCGTCATCAACGTTTGTAGTTGCTTCGCGACCTCGGCTGGAACGGTTGAGGCACTCACCCGGTCATTCGAATCGATGGCGACAAACTCCGCACCGGAAAGTCCTCGCAACTGGATCAGGATCTGATCTGTGATCGGAAACCGAGCCGACTCGAGAGTCTCCATCACTTGGTTCAGGTCATCCGTCAGCTGCTTCTCAGCTCGACTGGCCGAAATCCAGGCATTGCTGATCGAAAGCAACACGATCGTGAGCCCAATCAGTAACGCAAACGGAATCAGGATCTGTCTTCGAATCGAAGATCTCATGGAATGTGGCCCAGGCAGTTCGACGCAACCATGCATTCATCAGCTGTTGTGATCACCAGTGTCGCCAACAAGAATGCAGTAGCCATCCGGATCGTGAATTCGCAGCTCACCCTGCGGCATGTAGAAGCGTCGAACGATATCAAACACGACCGAGCACCGCACAGCGCCGGCAAACTTGTCGGCATTGTCCTCCCCCGGTGGATCGCCCGCATCTTCAAGGCCATTCTGCAGAAGGTGATCTCGCAACTGCCTGACGTTCTGCGAATACATGTAGAACAAGACGGCCTGGTCCTCCGGGACAATCGCTGCGGTCGCGCGAGCGAGCATCATGCGAGCATTT
>JAEUII010000388.1 GCA_016795145.1 Planctomycetaceae bacterium | reverse complement strand
CAGTAGACCAGTGGGTGTGGCCACTGAATGTGATGATGGACAAGTACGGCGGCACATCGTTTTTGAACGAACCTCGATTCAAACATTCGACTAACACAGGATCCTGGCGGAATTGGCAGCATTGGAGCCTGCCTCATCAAGTTAGGTGCTCTTTGCTGCCTTGGGGGGTGTATGCCAAAGCCCGATTCAGGTGTGAAGTCACAAACGACGCTGGTTTCGCTATTGGAAGGCCAATTCTGTGTCTTTGTTGCGGTTATGCTGGCCATTGCAGCAATTAGCAAATTGGCAGCGGGTGACAGCCTCCTTTTTTCCGCATCAGAACTGGCTTTGGCTATCTGGTTGTTCAGCGGGGCAAAACGAATATCTGCCATTCTCACTGTCAGTCTACTCTTTGCTGCCTTTCTGGGTGTGCACTTACGAGGCTTTCACAATTCTTCTGCATGTCGCTGCATGGGGCATGTTGAAGTTCCCAACAAGGTTATGCTGACGCTTTGTGGCGTCACTGTTGCTCTGGGCATCTGGCTTGTCGTCAGGTCGCGGCAGTTTCGCAGCTATCAATTGGGCGTGGCGTCGTTGTTCTTGATCGCATTGGGCATGGGGTACATTCTGCAGTTGGACGGCGTTGAACAGCAGGGCATTCAACTGGAGGGTGGGCCGTCGTTTTCAACCGCCGCTGACGCTGCTCTTTTGGATCCGCAGTCATGGATGGGTCGACGACTTCCGCTGCTTGACTGCCTTGAATCAGAAACTGCTTTGGCAAGCGGTGCGTGGACGATCGCTGTGGTACAACCTGACTGCGCAAAGTGCCGTGAGTTTGTCAACGGGCAATTTCGATCCGCGATCATAGGGGAGGAGAAATCCGAGCCGGCGATTATTTCGTTGGCGGCGCAAGGTCCAGCGTTCGCGTTTTCTACGAGTATTCCAGTTTTTGAAACAACTCAATGCAGGAAGAAGTGGTTTGGGGAGACACCGTTTGTCATTCAACTGAAAGATGGTGTTGTCGTCAGCACCGGCATTGGAAGCCTCTGAAGCAACATGCGTCCAAAGAGCGTCAGTCGTCCCGTTTTGCTTTGTTACAGTTCACTGAATGTGCTGTATGAGATTTCAGAAGATGTTTGTTGAAAGGAATGCCATATGTCCACGCATCGAATCAAAACCGTGCTGTTCTCATCCGTGATATTGTTTGGGACTCTCATTTTGACCGCCTCTTCGCATTCTGCAACGCAGATTGATCGACTGCCAGTGGAGGTCTTTGGTGGTGCTCCCGATGGTGCAGGAACTGCCACTTCCGGCGACTGTGGCGACTGCTATGTGGCAATTTCGGATTTGGTATTCGGATGCTGGGGCACCAACCCCTGCTCCTGTGTCACTCGATATCGTGATATCTTCAATGATCCACCGGGCGGAATCCCTGATGCGGAATGTCCAGAGAATGGAATCGAGTACTCGAACGGCGTGTTCTACAAGGCCTCAGATGCGACCGATTCTACTGCAACAACGCGAAACTGGTCTTAGGACAAAAACTGTGTAAGACGGAGTACCCCTGCATCCCGGGCATTGCCGCCTCGGACCGTGCTTGTGTGAATCTCTCCATTATCGATCCTGATTGTGGTTGGCTATACTCGCCTTTTTCCAATTGTCGTCTATGCAGTCAGGACAAGACTGGCGGTGGGGACGAAACTACAGTAGACGATGCTGAATGTGTCAGCTGCTCAGCCGAGGCCTTTTCGACGTCCACTGGTACTATGCGGATAATCACTTACTGAAACGTTGAACGTTATCTTGACCATCTACTCTTCTCTGCCGTAATTCTTGATCCCTATTCGGGAAGAGGCAGAGATGTGATGGTGCTTAGGCTAGGAGCATGAAATGAAGCGTGTCAGTTTTTTCTTTCTTATTGTTTTTGCTGCTGCGAGTGATGCATCTTGCCAAGAAGCTAGCCCAAGCGACGAAGGCGGCATTGCAATAATTGAAGACGTATCTCGCACTTGGCAGGAAAACTATCTTCGACTAAGGACTTGGCAAGGCACGGTGAAGATTAATACGGTAAACGTTCGGGCGAAGGGGACCACGGTGATTGATCGGGAATTAGAGTTTGCTCTTGATACGGCAAATGACAATTTGATTCACTTCGGCTCGACACTTTTGCGATTTAAGCCCACGGACTCAACGGAGGAGGAGTTTCGAAAGGACAAGTCAGGCTTTCGAGGAAATCTGCGCACTTCCGATTCATCCACAGACGTTTTCCGCTCGATTGCAAATCGCGAACAGGGCTCAAAACTGGTGACTAATATCAAACCGCGTTCGCGAAAGATGAATGACTGGTTTTCATTGGGTGTGGATTTTGATCCAGTACTTCCAATGTGGTGTCGCCATATTCCCGTTGATATTGAACTTAAGAATTCACTTCTCAGCTGGAAAGACAGAAACGGCGAGGGTTTCATTGTCAATCGCAAAGAAGATCTGGTTGCATTCACTTTGCAATTTGATGAACTGAATTGGGAGTTCTCTATTACACAAGGAGGCAATCCGGTTAGCGTCACATGGGAATTTGACGATACGAAAGGGCATAGTAAGGGCGTTATCAAATCGCAGTTTGTGGAGATTGGAGGAGTATGGGTTCCGTCGTCGGCGCACCATTCTTGGGTGAGTCCGGGCGTTTCAATCGAAATTCAGTTAGACTACTTGAATAGTAGGGTGAACGAGCCACTGCCGGATAATTGCTTCTCATTGACTCGCCTCCAGATTTCGGACGGAGACCCGATTTGGGACACGCGATTTCATGCAGGGTATCGTTTCGATTCTACTAAGGCGACAGCCAAGAAGCCCGAAACGGTGTCGCCCGTGAGCCAGTCTGGGGCGAATCTGAGTTCAATCCAAAATGGTACCACATCCGGGAAAAAGGAATCTCAGAGAATAGGGGACCCAGCATCTCAGCAGGCGCCGGAACCCGGCGGGGCAAAGAGCACGTCGGATTCATCAGTGGAGGTACCAATCGCTCAGGCGTTGCCCTTCTGGAGGAACAAAGGCATCGTCGCCATGGGGAGTTTGTGTCTGCTATGTCTAATCGCGCTGACCATCAACTGGTTCCGGTCTCAAGGTAGGCAAAAATAGTTATCGCTGTCTGCTGACGCAACAGCTAGCGGGATTCAAATACAGCATTGTTTCAGTACCGACGTCGGAGGTGGAGAGAAATGGGAAGGCGAAAACGCTTTGCTATGTCCCTGCTCGTTTCGGGAACGCTCGTCGCAGTCGCTCTATGGGCGATATTCCGAGATCAACCGCCTTCCGTCAAACTCCCACAATGTGGACATTGGGCGATTGTAAGGGCGGCAGAACTTGTTGGTGTCCCCCTGAGCGCAGAGGAGGCTTACGGGCTGCTGCCGCCTCACGATAGGGGTCATTCGGTGCAGCAAATAGCTGATGCTCTGCACGAGGTGGGCGTTGACGCTGAAGTGACGCGAGAGCCTCTCGATTCACTGATCAATGAAGATCTTCCTGTCATCGTCCATATGGAAAAGCCTGAGCATTTCATCGTTGTACAGGCACGCGAATCCGAAGACCGACTATTGTTCGCCGATCCAGATGGAAATAACCGTGTCATCGCCAAGGAAAAGCTGGCAGATCGAGCAACCGGATTTGGAATTATCGTCCATGGTCGCAGGGCCAATTCGTCAGGGTCTTCGAAGTCAGGACCCGAGGCGGAATTCTCGAGGCTCACGATCAATGAAGTTGGGATACTTCCGTCGCAGACAGAGGTTCGTTTTGAGTTTCCCTTTCAGAATCGAGGCAACCAGCCTCTTATCATCAAGAATGTGCACAAGAAGTGCGGCTGTATCAGTGCAGAATATCCCAAGGAACCTGTTGCTCCAGGTGCTAAATCCATGGTGTCCCTCGTCTATCGGGTCGACCCAGTGAAGCCGGGATTCGAGGAAGAGGCCGCTGTCGAATCGAATGATCCGCATCATCCACTCCTGATGCTTCGTGCATCAGGAAGAATGAATATGGCGGTCCGCATAAATCCTGGGTACGCTGATTTCGGCCTCGTGAAGGCTGGCGACATGCGGAGCAAGCTGTTGTTTGTGCGTTTTGAACAGCAACGATCGCCAGTAAGCGTCGACGTAGTGGGCAATTCACATGTGACGGCCAGAGTGCTGTCTGATGAGGAATTTGAAACAAGAAAAATCTGGGAAGGCGCCGGCCAGCGTCCTGATGAGTTGAAAAACTGGCCGTTAGTATGCGTGGAGATCACGCTGCAGTCTATCGCGACAGAGTCGTTTGAAGTCGAAGCGTTCATCGCTCTTTCGACTACGATCGAAGGGTTCAAAGAGATGAAGATTCCCGTCTTGGCGCGAGTGGTCAGTCTCAGCAAATAGGCACAAAGAGTTGCTTGTTGAGTCAAACGGTTGGTACACAAGCTATTTAGAACAAGCCACATCCGGTTAGGGCTCATACGCGCCATTTTGATGCTTGAAAGCGTACGGTTCGTAATGCAGTCGACAGGAAACGAATCAATCTCGGAACCGTTCGTGCGGACCGCGTGCTTCGTCGTCATTGTCGCGGGGTTCATCACGGCATGGGAGGGTTTGGTGCATTCGCCTGTGCTGGACGAACCTGGGCATCTTGCGGCGGGTTGCCTGGCCCTGCGCTTCGGGAGATACGACCTTTACGAGGTGAATCCCCCGCTCGTGAAAATCGCAGCTGCTGTTCCTGTTGTTCTAAGCCAGCCTGCGTATGACTGGTCAGCCTATCGACCGGGAGGCGGGCGACGCACCGAATGGGTGGTCGGACAGAATTTCATGATTGCAAATGGGAAACGGTCGTTTTGGCTATTTCCCCTGGCCCGTTGGAGCCTTCTGGTCTTTTGGATTGTTGGATGCGTCGTCATCTGGCGTTGGGCGAATGCTGTTTCTGGTCCCCAATCCGCGTGCGCAGCTGTTTGTCTCTGGACCTTGTCGCCCGATGTCATTGCCTGGACTGCGACGGTGTGTCCTGATTCAACTGCAGCCTCAATTGGTGTTTTCGCCGGGTGGCTTTTGCGCCGTTGGCTGATGTTATCGAATCTGAAGAATGCTCTTATGGCTGGGGCTGGACTTGGCCTTGCGATTTTGGCGAAGACTTCATGGCTGATTCTGTTAATCGTCGTTCCATGTGCTTTGGTTTGGTTTCCGCCTGCAACGCGATGGAAAAAGATGATTCAGTTTGGATTGATAGCCACGTTGGCGGTCTTTGTGGTCAATTGCTCCTACGGATTTGACAAGACGCTGAAACGTCTGGGAGACTTTCGTTTCTTCTCTGAGGCACTCGCCGGACGGAAGCCCGATGGTTCATTGTATGTGCGGCAAGCGGGGGAATCTGGTAATCGATTTTCTGGAACGTGGATTGGTGAGATTCCCGTGCCACTTCCCGCAAGTTTGCTGGAAGGATTGGATCTTCAGAAGTATGACTTCGAAGAGGGGAAATGGTCTTATTTTCGCGGCGAGCACAAGATGGGTGGCTGGTGGTACTGGTACTCATATGCGCTAGCGGTAAAGACGCCTTTAGGAACGCTGCTCATACTTCTTGCCGCACTTGCCTGGTTCATCCGTCGGCTCTACCTGCAACCCGTGCATCGCTGGATGTGTTCTCCAGAGCTGGCAGACATCACACAGACCACGCCAAAGGGATCTTCTGCAGTTACGGCTGCTGGACGACTCGCAGCTGACGGAGTACGAATAGAGACCGCTCAGCGGGAACTGCATGAAAATCTGATTCTACTCGCCCCGGCCGTGTGCTTGTTTGTGCTGGTCAGTTCTCAAACCGGCTTCAGCCGGTATCTGCGCTACGTTCTGCCGTGTTATCCGTTTGTCTTCATCTGGATGAGTCAGATCTTCTCCGAAAAAGCCGGGTTGCCAGCGTGGTTACGAAAGGTCTGCTGGGGGCTGCTGGCCTGGTCTGCGATCAGTTCATTGTCCGTATTTCCCCACAGCATGTCGTATTTCAATGAACTTGCCGGTGGACCCCAAAATGGTCCCGCGCATTTGATTGATGCCAGCATCGACTGGGGACAGGATGTCCTTTTTCTCGCTGACTGGGCGAAAGAACATCCCACGGCAAAACCGCTGTATTTGTCACTTCACGTCTTCTTCGATCCGCGGGTCGCAGGAATCGATTACCAGCATCCACCCGTTGATCCTCGGTATGCTGAGAATCGCCAGTATCTGACAAGCGAGCAACTCGGTCCACGGCCCGGCTGGTACGCAGTGAGCGTTCATCAGTTGTACAGCCGCAACAAGGAGTTTGCGTACCTGTTTGATTTTCCAAGGGCGGGGATGGTGGGATACTCCATCTACATTTATCATCTCACCCAGCGAGATGTGGATGACTGGAATCAAAAGCATCGTTTTTAGACAACGGGACGCGAGTTGATCCGATGGCCCACTACTTCTATGAATTGTCCGGCTCTGAGCATGGACCGGTTTCGACTCGCCAACTGGCAACGCTGATTGCAGATGGAACGCTGGCGGAGACTACCAGGGTTCGTGAACAGGGCAGCAGCGACTGGATTGGGGCAGAGGATGTGCCCGGTCTGTTGCGATCGGCGTCAAAGCTTCGATCTCAGCCAGAGTCCAGGGAAAGCAGAAGCGATGCTGGTCAACAACGAAAACAGAAACAACCATCGACCGATGGAGGTGATGCTGGTTCTGTGAATCGCAGAACACCAAAATTCGTTTTCCTCATCCCAATGATTGTGATGGCTGTCACGGGGATTTGGTGGTTCACGCGAACTCCCCGCTTCCCAAAGCCGTCGTCGACAGAAGCTGTTCGACCTGCTCCGCTGACTGCGGGCACAGAACTTCCATTGGATCAGATCCGGCCCCCGATCGCTGATCCGCCCACTTTGAACGTGACTGCTGGCAAGGCCCAGTTGGTACCGGGTCTCGAGGCGGAAACAGGAGTCTCATCGCCCACACTGACCGACGACCTCAAGACGATCGCGTTTATTAAGCCTGGGACAAACAAAGACGATATTTTCCTGAGCCACCGCGAGAATGTGAATGAGCCATTCTCAAGTCCGGTGCGTCTTGAATGCTCCACAAGATTCACCGAAGCCTTCTGCAGCCTTTCTCCAAATGGATCACAGCTGATTTTCACGGTTCAGCAGAACGGTCCGTCCAAATTGCGGCTGGCGACGTCGGCTGACAACTTTCGATCCGTCAAACCCGTCGTGATCCCCGGGGTCGATATGCGAGTTCAGCATGTCGACAATCCACAATGGCTGGATGAGGACACGATTCGGGTTGTGATCGGTGATATCAACTTCACTAAGCGTTCTCAGACCATTGTTAAACTTCAGCCTGATGGCAAGTTCGAAGTGGTTGAGGAGTTGAAGTTTCAAAACCCCTGGCCACGTATGCATCTGTCGCGCGACCGCAAGCGTGCGTATTTTTACGGTGATCCCGGCATCATGCTGTCAGCACCAAAGTATCAGGTTGATGAATTCGGAATGGGACACGCTTTGATCTCCGCAAGTCTGGTCGGTAAATACGACGCGGCGTTAGACGATCCTGTCTTTGTGGTTCCTAAGGAAGATATTGTCTTCTTTACAGGCTCCGGGCCGGATGACACAAGCTCCGTTCAGAAACTCTGGATGATCCGGCCATAGCGGATTCATCACACCATGTAACGCCGTTCGGAGAACTCGCATGAACAGACTGGCTCCGGAAGTGATTTGTCGTCGACGTGCGACTCCTCTCCGAGATCGTATGAGCGGTTTCACGCTGATCGAGCTTCTTGTTTCCATCAGTATCATCGCCGTTTTGATGTCACTGATCCTGCCGGCAATTGGAAGTGCGAGGGAAGCAGCGAGGCGGACGCAGTGTCTGAACAATGTGAAGAATCTGTCACTGGCTCTGGTCGGAGCGACGGAAGCACAGAAACGCTTTCCGGCAGCGGCGTATTGGGGCGGACCGAATAAGAACAATCCTGGTCCTCATCACAACTGGGTGGTCGAAATACTGGGGCACATCGATCGTCAGGATCTGGCAGACCGATGGGACCACCAGCAACTCAGCACATGGCCGGCGAATCAGAAGCTGGCTGAGATTCATCTGGAAGTTCTGGCGTGCCCGTCCGATGTCACAACCAACGGTCATGGAGATCTAAGTTATGCAGTGAACGGAGGGATCGGGGAGTCAACGGTGTTGAATACCGTTCAGGATTGTATCGTCGATCCGTTTAGCCATGTCCTGGATCTGAATGGCAATGGTCAGGTGTGTGTCAGCAGCACGGTGGATGATGGCAGCCCGTCGGATCGAGAACTGTTCAAGCGAGTCGGATTGTTCTTCAATGAGAACTGGGGATTCGACAAGACTCCAGGGTATCAGGGCACGAAACGCTTCCACACAACCGCCAGCGTCTATGATGGTCTGTCGAATACTCTGCTGATCGCCGAGAACATCCGCACTGGTTACGATCCGTATGCCGCAAACTCGAACTGGGCTTCCTGCGATACTCGCCGGACGAAGTTCTATTTCAGTCATCGCATTTGTCCGAACAATGTCTGCTCACCCGGCAGCGTCAATTTTCAGCTTGCGAATTCCGGAGATCATGCGATCAACTCGGGAAAGACAGTGCCTGAAGGAGAATCCCCGTGGCCGAACAGCTTTCATCCGGGCGGCGTCTGTGTCAGCTTCGGCGACGGACGTGCTCAGTTCATCAGTGAGACTATTGACGGCAGGGTTTTCTACAATCAGATGACTCCGGACGGTGTTCATCTGCAGGGAACATCGCTGGATGCGGGATTGTGAATAATAGTCGCGGTTCGCTCCGCCGAACCACGCGTCCCCTCACAACGTTGGAAAACGACGGACTCGGGCGATCGTGGCGGCGCGGTGCACAGTCGGGTTTGGTAGGGTTTGGTGCTATGCCGCTGGAACGGACGTTGGATCGCGGAGCGATCCACGACTCTTGGGGAGCCTCCTTTGAATCGCTGGCGATTAAAGCAGGGTGACACAGCCGACGACGCGAGACAATCTCCTGCCGTCGAGTGGCTGTTGTTCCAGGATTTGGCGGAACGACTCGCAGCAGGGCAGATCACCGAAGAAGATCTGGTTCTGGAAGAGGGGGCGTCCGAATGGATGGCTGCCGACAGCATCGTGGGTCTGGTGCGGGCCGCTGGCCGCATTCGCAGGGAGCGGCGAACGGAAGGTCCAATGACGCCCTCGGAGAATATTCCGAGCGAGAACTCTGCCGAAGACAATATCACAGACCGGCAGAAGAGTGGCGTGAGGGAAAGCAGTACCAGGACGGAAAGCAACTCTGATCAAGACCAGGCGACCTCAAACATCTGGAACCAGAGAGTTCCTTTGCGGCAACTGCTGTCTGTTGTGATTCCGCTCGTGATCGTTGCTGCACTGGCCTGGCACTATCTGTTGCAAGCCAGTCGCTTTCCTGTACCTGCTCGCGCAACACAAAAACCTGCGGTGTGGTCACTGCCCGTGATTGGAAATGTGTCGACAGTGGAGTTCATCCTGATCTCGCTCGACATCCTGCTGGTTCCGATTGTTCCTGTGATCTGGTTTCGCAAGGGAAAGACGAAAAAGTAGTCAATGTTCCGTGACTCATGAGTGCATGATCGATTGGCAGTTGCTGGCGCACTGAAATGACCATGATTTCCCTCGGCTTCCCAGGTGGGGCGCATGGTTCGCGGAGCGAACCGCGACTATGGTGCAACAAAACAACCTACGGCAGAGCCAGCCAGACGGTGACACCCAGAGCGACGGTGCCGGCGGCGAGGGTCAGAAGCCCGTTTCTCCAACGGCGTCGGAGCCAGCAGAGTAGCATGAGTCCGGTCAGGGAAATCACAACCAGAATGATTGCCGACACATCAATCACAACTTTCCAGACAGGCCCCGTATCACGGCCTTTGTGGAGGTCGTTGATGATCGGTACCACGCCGAGGCGGAGCTCGGTGAGCTGATATTCCTTTGTCTCCCGATCGATCCGAACATCACACGTGTAGCCGGCACCAGCGAACGCTACGTTGATCTGATAGTCATCGGTCTGGAAGTCTCGCAGCGGAGCGGTCACGGAGTGCTTCGTTCGCAGAAACTCCACGATGCCCAGGTCATCCGGACTGCCGTCTGCTTTGGCCATCAGTGAAGCGTCGATGGTTCCGGACTCGTCACGAGTCTGCTCGAACCCGGTGTCGAACCAGTCTGGATGGTTCAGCGTCAAACCAGTGACGCTGAAAAACAGAACGGTCATGAAACCAAGAAGCGACGAATAGATATGCAGCCAGCGAGTGAACGTGTGGAGAGTTCGATTGATTGCAGATCGCATGGAACGCGTCGGCGGTGGCAGCTTCGCTCCTGCGGATGTGGCCTTGATTTTCTGTGTGATGTCACTCTGCGACACAATCATCCCCAAGTGGCGAGCGACTCAATTCAGTCGCTCCTTCAACAGCAAAAAGCGATTGCCGTGAATCGCCTCGTTTCTGCACCATCCATCAGACAGCCTATGCGATGGTTGCTCATTACTCAGACAGCCATCTACTTCGCGTCAGCCTTTGCAGCCGACAATCCCTTGAAGTTGACTGCCACGGATTTGATTTCAACATTGCCTTCGAGTGTCTTTTCGAATGGCTTTGAAGTCAGTTCCACAGACTCCCGAATGATCTGATAAGTGCCGTGTTCGCGAGCCGCTTCTACCTGAAGCGTGTACTTGCCTTCCTTCAACGGCTGGCCAAGATCATCTTTGCCATCCCACAGGACTTTGTACTTACCGGCGCTTTTAGTTGGCCCGGAGACAGCGTCGACGAGATTCGTATCATCAACAAGCTGTCGCATCTTGTCATCGCGATTCCACTGGCGAAGGTCAGGAATCCAGCGAGGACCAGGAGGTGTCTTCTGGACCCAGAGCGCGAGGGTTCGAACCGGGAAGCCGTCTTTGTCGATCAGCCATGCGGCAACATAAGGGCGACGATAACCACGTCCCGCATTCTCAGGACGATTGATCTCAATCTCCATGATCATCGCGGCGTCGGCTTCGGAGACTTTCTTTTCGTCTGACTTTTCATCAGCCGCACAGGAACCACATACCAGGAGACCTGCGATAACGGTGTTTGCCCAAATCCAGCGTCGCAAGCGCAGGCGAAAGATCCCATTCGAACCAGCCGATTTCGAAATTACCGCCGATGCAGACTTGGGAACAGAGGTACTCATCGATGAGGGTCCCGGACAGAGATTCCAAAGTTTTGGGAGACAGGGGAAAGCTGACATCGCTGGGATTTTTGGTGTGCCGGCGGAGAAAACAGCCTGCAAACCGTGCTCCAAACTCGCTGCGTGTCACCAATTCTGCGGCAATGAACACTGAGCAATGTCACCGAGCGCCGTGATTTATGATCAATTTGTCTGATTTCTCAACTGCCCCGGGTGACCTCAAGTTTGCTCGGCAAGGCCAACAGATATAACGACTTGCGGGTCATAATCTGGCGTTTTTCAAGTGTTCGTCCGCGAAATCAGTGGCAGTTCGAACATTCCACGGGCAGAATTCTCGCGGAATTGCGGCATGCTTTCTGAGTTGAAAGATAACTCTGGCCGGAAGAGTTCAATACTCCCTCCTGCTGATTTTGAGTGCATCGAAGTCGTTGAATCAGTCAGTTTGATGCCGATTCCCCCATGGAATTGTTGAATGGTGGCCATTCTTCATCCGGTTGGTCCGGGACCACAAATTCCCGTCGATAGAGCAGTGGTGTTGATCGGTCGCAGTCCAGAATGCGATGTGATCCTCGACTGCAGCTCGAAGATCTCGCGCGTCCATTGTGCTCTCGTTCAGGTTGATTCGGACTACTTCATCAGAGATCTCGGCAGCCTGAACGGTGTTTGGGTGGCTGGAAATCGAGTTGAAAAAGAAGCAAAACTCACCAACGGAACTGAAGTCTCTGTTGGCGATGTGAAATTCCTGTTTCTTGAGAACGTCGCTGTGGCAGCCAAGGGGCGCCCGGTGGCTCGGCCAGTGGCCCCTCCCGCCAAGCTTGGGAAAGCTCAGATCATTGACGACGTGGAAGTCGTCGATGCCGTTGAGATCGTGGAAGACGCAACGATTCGCAATCCTCAGCCCGCGAAGAAGCCTTCAACCGGTTCCGACAGGATGCCGAAGCTCTCCGTGGATCCATTCGCCGATGCTGAGGTCCTCGAGAACATCGAAATCATCGACGACGTTGAAATCGTTGACGCGGCTGTCGCGGATGAGATCGTTGTCGAAGCCGTTGAGATCGTGGACGATGTCGAACTCGTTGATGACGTTGAGATCATAGATGACGTCGATATTGTCGACGATGTCGAGATCATCGAAGACGTCGAGATCATCGATCATCCTCCTCGACGCGATCGCTCACCCCGCAGACTTCGATAACCAGTTGTTTGACGAGTTGACGCTACGGTCTCGGCACATGCTGATCAATCAGAATCGGGTTGCCGTCCGGATCGACGATCATCAAATGTGCAGGCCCTGTCGATGCTTCGTCGACAACACTCAGCGCTGATATTCCTCGCTCATTCAGCACCTTCTGAATGTCGCGAATGTCATCAAACTTCTCGAGCGTTGTGCACTGACGGTCCCAGCCAGGATTAAACGTCAGCATGTTCTTTTCAAACATGCCCTGAAACAGTCCGATCGTGCTGGTTGCGTTCTGAAGAATGTACATCTTCACCGCTTCACCACCGGCAATAACTTTGAAGCCAATTGCTTCGTAGAACTTTCGAGAGACCTCCAGGTTCTTCACAGCCAGGCTGACTGAAAAATTTCCAAGTTCCATCGGGCGCGTTCCATTGTGGTGGGGAAACAAACGGGCTCTTCAGAATCGCAGTGTGTCACCGTTTATCAGAAAATCCAGGTCGCCGGAAGCAGGCAGCCGTTCGAAAGAACGATGTGTCGCAATCAGCGGAGCGCTAGGAACCACGCGGGAGATCGGTTATGAGTGCCATTGTCGCGCGGCGAGCATCCTGTGTCGCCTGCCTTCGATCCTTCAGGAAATACGCGAACGACCATGTCCGTCGATAGTCTTACTCAACAGCTTGCCCTTCAGCTGACTCGCGGACGACTCCTGACCGCGCCAGCTCAACTGGCCGGGTACGATACGGACGCACTTGGATACAAGACGTATCGTCCTGACGCGGTTGCGATCCCTGCTGACGTGGAGGAACTCAAGGCCGTCCTGAAAGCGACCGCGGAACTGAACGTCCCGGTCACGATGCGCGGAGCTGGCACATCGCTCTCCGGCGGTCCGGTGGCGGCTCAGGGCGGCGTCGTCATTCATACTTCAGCGATGAAGAAGGTTCGGCACATTTCCACGGACGGATTCTGGTGCGAAGTGGAATGCAGCGTGCCGCTCAATTCCCTGGACGCGGCCCTGGCACCCTTCGGACTGTTCTATCCACCGGATCCTTCCAGTGGCCCTGTTTGTACTCTTGGCGGCAACGTCGCGATGAACGCCGGAGGTGCTCACTGCTTTCGATACGGTGTGACAAGCAATTATGTTCTGGGAGTCGAAGCGGTCCTGCTTGATGGTTCTGTACATCGTTTCGGCGGTCCAGCCGGAGGTCGCGGGGAATGGCGTGAAGACTGGAAACGACTGATGGTCGGTTCCGAGGGAACTCTGGCCGCGTTTACTCGATTCTGGCTGAGACTGCTTCCTCGCCCGGAAAAATGCTGGACGTACCGAGCGACATTCAGAGATCTCAAGTCGGCCGAGTCTGCGATACAGAAGCTTGCCTTGCATGCGTCGTTTCCCGTTGCGATCGAACTGATGGATCCTCGATGCGTCGCAATGGTGGAAAACAGTCCGATGGCCGTCGGCCTGCCTCAGGATGCCTTTCTGATTGTCACCGAAATTGACGGGCCAGCCGTTCTGGTGGATGCTCGTGCAGAAGCCGTTGCGGAAGTACTGCGAGCGTCGGGGGCGATGGACGTTCAGTTCAGTGACGATGATGGTGTTCGCAAGGGGCTCTGGAAAGCCCGCAAAGTCGCTGGCGGACTCATGGGGCAGATCAGCCCAGACTTCCTGGTGCAGGACGCGGTCATTCCAAAGCGCGCGCTGGCCGAAGTGCTTCAACTGGTTTACGACGAAGCTGATGCCGCGGGATTACCGGCGGTCAATGTGTTCCATGCGGGTGATGGAAATCTGCATCCGAACTTTCTGTTTGATTCTCGCAAGCCCGGAGAGATTGAAAAAGTTGAAGCGATCAGCAAGCGATTGATGCAGAGAGTTGTTGAAGTCGGTGGGACACTGTCGGGCGAACATGGAATCGGTAACGACAAGACCGCCTACATGCCGATGGTCTTCGGGCCCGATACTCTTCGACTGCAGCTGGCCGTGCCGAGAATCTTCAATCGCGATCATCGCCTGAATCCTCTGAAGGTGTTCTCGAATCGTCGCTTCGGAGGAGGCAATGGTTCATCTTCGAATACTGCGAAGCACGAACAGAAGCACGAGGATACCGGGAAAGCAACAAGAGGGCTGCCGCTGCTGAGCCATTACTTTGATGAGGTGGATGGAACATGCTGCGTTCCGGCGTCTGCGACAGCCGCTGAGCTGAACGCCGTCTTTGCACCCCATCCGTTCCGATTTCCGTTACTGCTGGATCAGACGTCATCACTGGCCGAACAGGTTGCAGCGACCGGATTTTCGCCTGCGTCATCCCGCTTTGGTCCATGGTGTGACAACATCATGGGCATGAACTGGCAATTGCCTGGCGGTCGAGTTGTTCGGATTGGTGAACGAGTCGTGAAGTCGACCACGGGTTACGATCTGTTTCGATTCCTGCTGCATACTGACGGACGGTTCGGAAAGCCGCAGGACTTTGCCATTCGCCTTCGCTCCGATTGCGGGAGTCATCACACGCTGCTGGCGAACGGAACAGTTAACAATATTCGCCAGGCGATGCATCGGATTCTGTCGACGTCGTGGATGCACTGGCTGGATTCGATTGATGTTCTGCTTCCTGTCACAAAGGATCACCAGACGCTGCGCATCTCTCTGAATTGTCCGCCAGAAGAACTGGCAGTGTACCTGACATGGCTCCACGCGATCTGCAAACAAAACTCACTGACTGCGAAGTCAAATGTCAACGCCGGGCACATGTGTGACTGGCTTCCGGATTTCGTGGTGAAGGATACTCCGGAATCTGTGTTTGACACGGCCGCTCAACTGCGTGGCCGTGGCTTTTCGCTCATCGTCCTTGGCTACAACGCAGTGATCCACGGATACTCCGAGACCGCGAAGAAGTCGGCGGACATTGGAGGCCGGATTCAACAGCTTCTGCAGCCGATCGAATCACAACTGGCATCGATTGGCGGAGACTGGTCATCGCGCCATGTTGTTCGGCCAGAGGCCAAAGGAAAAGAAGCAGAGTGGCTCAGCATCCTGCTGGAAGAATTTGAAAAGGACTGACTCTCGTGGCTTCGGCGAAACCGATTTCAGAAAACGGCAAAGATCTTCTGACCAGCTGTGTGCACTGCGGGCTGTGTCTGGAAGTCTGTCCGACGTATCAGCTCACAGGTGACGAAAATAATTCGCCGCGAGGACGTTTAAGGCTGTGGCGAGAAGAATCTGACGGACGATTACCATCGGATCCCTGGACCGCAAAGTACACTGAAGATTGTGTCGGGTGTCTGGCATGTGAATCGGCCTGTCCGGCAAACGTCCCGTACGGTGAACTGCTCGAGCAGACTCGGCATCAGCACGTTCATCATGGCAGAACGCGTTCGTCTCTCATGCTGCGAGCCGCCGCGGCCATCGCTTCACGCCCAAAACTCTTCAACCTGCTGGCGACGCCGATTCGAATGGTGCGTCAGGCGGGACACGTTTTTCATTCCATGGTCTTTCCCGGACAGCCAGCCGGTCTGCA
>JAEUII010000339.1 GCA_016795145.1 Planctomycetaceae bacterium | reverse complement strand
CCCACAGCGCAACGAAAGGCGAGCGGCAGGACGTCAGTCCTCCGAGTCCGCATCCCACCGTAATTCCCGTGCAGGCGGGAATCCAGCACATTTGCAACCGCAGATGAACGCGGATCAACGCGGATAACACAACGCACCCTTTTCCCCACTTTCCGTGCGTGTCAGACCGGCGGAAACTCCTGGCGACCCGGGCGAGGTCAGTCCCCTGATTCCGATTGCCCAAAGACTTCGCCAGCCACCAGCCACAACCAGGCTTCTTGAACACAGGCCTTGACCTCGTGCATGGCCTCGTGCTCGTGCTCAGCGCAGCGGTGCTCGTTATCGTAATCGAGGTCAGCATCCTACGCCGCGACCCGCTCGCGTCGAGCATCAAACAAGGGCATCCTTGAGATGAGCCTTGGTGAATACCTGCTGTTGCTGGACTGGACCGCTCGCCAGATTCGCACCGACAAACGCGGCGCAACACCGAAGGAACTCGCCCCGATCTTTGACCGCCTTCAGATCTCGGCAGAGTTGTGGATCGAGAGCGTGGTCAACTTCCGCAAATGGTGCCGCTCCGCTGTCGTCGTCCCGGGAACAACTCCCGGCAGGACCGAAGCTCGCCGCACACAGGCTTAGCTGAGGGGACCACGAACCGCACGTTGAGGCTTGCTGTGACTTTGCGATGTAAGGTCAAAGGTGGATGGCACCAGTTTCGCACCCGAAAAGTGCATGACCGGCGAATACTGAAGCTGATCGGTCGCTACCTGCGAGCGGGCGTCATGGTCGATCGTGAACTGCAACCTTCGATCGAAGGAACCATGCAGGGTGGTCCGCTCTCTCCTCTTCTGGCAAACATCCTTCTGGATGACTTTGACAAAGAACTGGAGCATCGCGGGCTACACTTTGTCCGCTACGCCGATGACTTCCTCGTGTTCACCAAATCCGAGGAAGCCGCCGCTCGCGTAGCCCGTTCGATTGAACACTATCTGACTCGCAAACTGAAGCTGGTGATCAATCACCAGAAGAGCCGCATCTGCCGAACGGAGGGAGTCGAGTTCTTAGGCTTCCAATTCGCTGGCTGGGGCGGCCAGATTCGAGTCAGTGCAAAGAATGATCGCAAGTTTCGTGACCGAGTGAAGGAGATCACTCGCCGCAACCGCGGCGTGTCGATGCGTCATCGGTTTACAGAACTGCGTCGTTACTTTCAGGGCTGGGTAGGTTACTTCCGTCTGGTCCCGACGAAGACGTATTTTGCTGATCTTGACAAGTGGATTCGCCGTCGTATCCGGTCGTGTTACTGGAAACAATGGCGTGGTGTCCGCACGAGAATCGCGAACCTGCGTCGACTGGGAGTCCACGAAGAGGAAGCCGTGACCCACGGTAGCAGCCGCAAAGGTCCATGGACGATGTCCTCCAGCCGGGCGGTGCATGCCGCCCTCTCGCTGGACTATCTCGCCCATGAAGGATTGGCCAGCCTGTTAACCATCTGGCAGACGCTTACTGCGAAAGATCTGAACCGCCCGGTGCGGACCCGCACGCCGGGTGGTGTGGGAGGGGCTCAGCCGCAAGGCTGACCCCTATCCCGATCTTTGTTATCCAACTCATTTGTGCCGAGCCGCAAAATCAAGTCAGACGGCCCCTGCGTATAGGCAATGACGCTCAAATTCTAGTCTAGAATCACTTCTTTGAGACTCTTTAGATTTCTTGTGAAGAAGTCCGACGCCTCGATATCGTCGTCAATGTCGTCATGGTCAAATTCCACAACATCTCCAACTTTGAAGTCATCGAAAGGCTTGACAACGATTCCCCAAAGGTATGTAAATGAGTTGAATTGCCTGACGTAAACGATGTTCTTCGACCATTCCAAGAGATTGTCTGTTGGGACATCCCAGTCCGTGTAAAACTCGGGCAATTTCATATTCTTCAACCCGAGGATGAACGGAGCTTGCCGGCCATGTTCGGGCTTATCAATTCCATTGAATTCGAGAAGCATTTCCCGCAAGTCCGCTGGAAGTGAGGCACCGATGTCCGACTCGAAACGTTTTATTTCTTGTTCGGTTGCCGGCGGATTGAAAACACACTCGTCTTCATTTTCACAGTTTTCGCTGCTACAGAATATCTCTCTCCACTTTCCCATTTGAAGTCCTTTGTGAAGAATTGGATAACGAATTGCGATCTATGCGTCGGGCGATTAGCCGACGCATAGATCGTGCGTTGAACTTTGCCGCTTTGTGAGCGGTGTGGGCTCTTGCGGGATTCATCACAGTGGCGAATCCTCTGGCGGTGCAATTTACCGATGGGGGACGACGTTGTCACCCTTTGTTTGGGTGGCGAATGTTGCAGGCACCGTTCTGTGCTTAACTGCTGACGGGATTGAAGCAATTGTTGCGGCGGGAGCCAGAGGTTCGCTGACCGATTTTTGGCAGTGTCGGTGATTCGTAGGCGTGAGCGGACAGATGCAGCGAAAACCTGAGCCGTTTCCACTGTGGTAACGAGGACATTGGTCCGTGGTCGTCTGGCCGATCGTCATCTGCCACGGTCTCTCTTTCGATACCACGCAGGACGATCGTCGCTGCTGAAGATGTCACGCCAGCTTGTCCGATGGACCGACTCGAGGCGTTCCAGTCCCTGACCACATGTTGGACACGGCCGCTCACACTGTTCAATTGCTCCTGCGGACGCGTCGGTCACGGCAGGCTCCGGCAGACCCGCATCATCTTCCGCCTGCTCTGCTCGCAGCCTGCGACACTGGTCCATGTAGCGTTCGCGATGCTGACTGCTCCAGCCACCAAACCGACGACTCTTTGTGAAGCCGGACGGCAGAATGTGCAGACACCAGCGACGTACAAATTCACCAGCAGGCATCGTCACCTGTTCCGTCTCATCGCTGCCACCATGAGTCGTGCCCTTCCGAGCGGTGAAGACGACTTGTCGTCCGTCATAGCTCAGCAGTCGACGGTCGGAGATTGGTCCGCCGGTCAAATACCGAGCCAGATACTTCACAACATCTTCCGGGCGAGAAGCCTGCGGTGGTGGTTCGATGTACGTGACCCACGACTTCGATTCCAGCGGAGCGAGAAATTCTTCAAACCTGTCCGCATCACGCAGAGGCAGCCAGTCACCATCGAGTTTCAACTCACCGCAGGAATGAAGAACACGCAGGCCTTTGAGAAAACGTTTTCGAAATTCGGCCCTCAGATCCTTCGCGTCGACCAGCCACCAGCGATCCTGACGCTGATGCGGCGGAGGTGCAGCAGACTTCCACTGTTCCGGATTCCTCAGCGACGGTCCGCCGCCGGGTACGACCGCATGCAGATGCACGTGCGACTCCAGATGCTGGTTCCAGGTATGCAGCACCATCGCCGCGGCCGCTTCGAACTGCTGCTCATTCTCAATCACTGTTTTCAGGGACTGCCATGCCGCGTGAAACAGCAGCCGAAACATGGCCCGTCGGTTTCCCAGCGTCAGTGACGACAGAGCATCCGGAATCGTAAACACAACCTGAAACACATCGACGCCGGGTAGCAGCAATGGCTGCATCGTGTCGACCCAGGTGACTCGCTGAGCACCGCGGCACTGCGGGCAGTGCCGATCTCCGCAGGAGTTCGGTATGCGAACGCCCGTGCTGCAATGAGGACACCAGTGCCATGATGCTCCCAGCGGCGGAGTGCGACACAGCGAGATCTTCGCCAGGGTACTCTGCACGTGATCACATGCAGCCGACGAATTGACAGTGACAAATTCGGCGGCGTGGCGTCGCAGAATGTCAATCACCCGCGGCTGATCTGCAGTGTCGGCGACTGTGCCGGCGGCTGATTTTTGAGTGGCTGTTCCCAGCCGGGAAGCTGACGCACGGGAAGCCAGTCGGCTGGTGACGGCACACTGTTCAGATGCAGTTGTCGCACATGCAGATACTTCATCGTCGTGCTGAAGCTGGCGTGACCAAGCAGGCGACTGATCGTCAGCAGATCGACTCCGGCTTCCAGCAGGTGTGTCGCAAAACTGTGACGCAGTGTGTGAGGTGTGATGCTGTTCAGAAGTCCCGCCTTCACGGCCGCCGCTTTGCAGACCTTCTGAATGGTCGTTGCTGCGAAGGGAACGTCGGGTGTCTTGCCGGGAAACAGATAGTCCGAAGGACGGTACTGTTTCCAATACTCCCGCAGTTCGGTCAGCAGTCGGGGTGACAGCGGGACACGGCGTTCCTTCGCACCTTTGCCCGAGGCAATGCGAAGCTGCATGCGTTGACTGTCCACATCGGCAATCTTCAGGTGTGCCGCTTCGCTCAGCCGCATTCCGGTGGAATACAGTGTCAGCAGGAACGTGCGATGCTTCCGGTTGTCGACGCATGCGATCAGTCGTGAAACTTCTTCCGCGCTGAGCACCTGAGGCAGTCGCTTCGGTCGCTTGCCGAAGGGCACCATGCTGACAACCCAGTCGCGGGGAAACGTGGTTCGAAAGAGAAACCGTAGCCCACAAACGGCCTGGTTGAATGACGACCAGCTGCTCTTTCGCTTTTCGATCAGGTGCAGTTGAAACGATCGTACGTCTTCGGGGGACGCAGACTCGGGTGACCGGCTGAGAAAGTCGGCAAAGCGGCCAACGTGATAGGTATAGGCGTCAATGGTCCGCTGCGAGTAATTGCGAACACGCATGTCGTCGGCCATTCGCTGTGTGAGTGAAGTCGTCCGCTTCTGCCATGGCGTCATGATGGGCTCCGAGTGCTGAGCTGCTAAGTGAAACTGTCGCTGGCACAACCAACGTGCCACCTTCACTCAGCATGCCTCACACGCAGCCAGCAATCAGCCGCGAATCCGCCACAACCACAGGAATCCACCAGCCAAAAGTCCCCACGGCACTAAGTCAGCTGTAACCTGGAACCTCGCTACGACCTGGAGAACCTGGACCTTGCCTACAACCTGGAGTTCCCCTGCGACCTGGAGAATCCAGGCGACCTGGACATTCACTACAGTCGGACCATCGTGCACTTATATAGCAACATCACCTATAACCCTAAGACTTAATGCTCACGAAGCGGTTAAGTTCAACGGCTGCGTTAACCGGGTTGCCGCCAGTCAACTTTCCATTTCAATACCGGCTGTTCGGCAACTCCGGTTGAACGCTTTGTTCTGTGCGTTTTATGTGGTAGCGGTCGCCAGAAGCAACTTGCAAGAAACCAGCAGGCGGTTCACCTGCGATTGGCAACGGCATGACAACGACCGACAAAGATTCATGATCGCGGAGCAGCACATGAACGAAAGCATACAAAGCGTTACCGAACCAGCGTTTCGATGATTGTTTCTCGGTCAGAGGTTCATAATCAATCAAGTGTTGAAGGTAAGCGATGCCGAGTTCGGGAGCAAGTCTGAATGCACAGAATGGAGCAACCGGACGCATGTGTCCGGTGCCGATATAGGTAGCCGAACAATCATTCAGCCTTGCAAACGTTAACGCCGCGCCAGTCGGCGATGAATCACATTGATGGTTGGCAATCTTTTGTTCGTCGACGATATGGTAATGAGCGTGTTGTTCAAGCGTCGCCTTCAGCGCTGCCGGAAGTCCGCCGCGTTGAGCTGAAGGGGAGTGAAGTTCGACAGGGAACCACATTGGTGTTTCGCTTGAGCAAAGAACGACCAAGATCAGCCGGTTGCCGCGGTTGATTCTCCGATGTGTGGGCAGCTCATCGGCAACTCGGCTGCATCTTGTTGTTATTTGCGTTGCTCCGCGTCACTCAGACGTCAAGAAGGGATAGTAAC
>JAEUII010000297.1 GCA_016795145.1 Planctomycetaceae bacterium | reverse complement strand
TGATAGGTCGAGAAGTACAACTCACGACTCTGAACGGCGCGGCCATTCTCGATCTTCCAGCGAGCATCCTCAAACGGGGCGAAGGTCTTGTCCTTCGGATCGTCAACAAGAATCGTGCGATCGGCCAGGTAGAGAATCCGGGGCTTCCTGTGCTCCCCGGTGCGGTTCCAGCGCGCGGACCAGAGCTTCCAGCAGATCTGGAACGCGACGACCGTCTTCCCGGTGCCGGTCGCCATCGTCAGCAGCACGCGAGGATCGCCCCGGACGATCGCCTGCACGGCCCGGTTGATGGCGATTTCCTGATAGTACCGGGGCGACTTGCCGCTGAGGTGGTACGCCGGCGACAGCACTTTGTCCTTGGCTTCGGGGGACCACGGGGCCGTCGCATTCAGCCGTGCCCAAAGTTCCTCGGGCGTCGGGAACGCATCGATTTCACGTTCCAGCCCAGTGATGAAATCGAACTCGATGATGCCGTGGCCGTTCGTGGCGTAGGCGAACTTCAGGCCCAGAATCTCAGCGTAGTCCTTCGCCTGCTGTAGCCCCTCGCCCGGGGTCGCGTAGGTCGGCTTGGCCTCAACAACTGCGATTGCCAAATCGGGACGATACCGGAGAATGTAGTCCGCCCGTTTGCCCGGCCGGCGACGACCGCGCTGACCTGTCACAATGATCCGCCCATCCGTGAACGTCACTTGCTCATTGATGCGGTACGGATCGTTCTCCCACCCGGCGGCCTGCAGCCGGGGGACGACGAATCGTCGGCAAGTATCAGCTTCGTTGGGCATGCTTACATCCGCCGGACTTTGGCTTACGGTTTGAGCACCTGGTCGATGAGTTGGTTGATCTTCGACGAATCGATGCTCCCGTTCGCTTCGTCTCGTGTGATGATCAGCGTTCCGTTCTTTCCGCCGGCCTCACTGATGTCGTTGGCCTCGTACCAGGCGAGCTTCTCTTTCCATCGTCGGAGGTAGCGGGGAACGTGCAGCATGCCACAGTGCTCCCAGTAAAAGTTCAGCCCGGATTCCGCGTCTTCGATGGTGAAGTCCGGATACTTCGTGACGCCGCCGATGGTGAGGGGCTGCTCGTAGCTGTAGTCGATGTCTCTTCGGGCCAGATGGTCAGCTATGATCACCTCAGACTTCGATCGGACCATTTCGCCACGAGCCGTGCGGTGGATCAGATTCTCTTCAAAAAAGCGACCATCGATACTGATGGGCGACGGAGCGACGAACAGGTTGGTCAATCGTCGAGCTGTCTCGGACCGATCGTCAGAGGAATATTTGCGCAGGTCGCCGCGCGGTCCCTGATGAAGAATCACGATCCGATCCTTCTGACGCGTGAGGGCTGTGTAAAGCAGTTCGCGCGATAGAAGGCGGCAAGGATTCGGCAGAACCAAGAAGACTGTGCCGAATTCACTTCCTTGGGATTTGTGGACCGTGAGCGCGTAGGCCAGCTCAAGAATTGGATTACCTTCTTCTCCGAAGTCTCTGCTGGTGAAGTCGTACTTGAATCCCGGCTGCGAAGCGAACTCGACCTCAAGCTTCCAACGAAAATCTGGGGCTCCATTCCGTCTGAAATAGCCAATCGCCATCCCGATCTCGCCGTTGGCGATGTACGGTTCGTCTTTGGCGGGGTACACCTTCCGGTGTTGATTCCAATACATCTTGGGGTCGGTGTTGACGAGGTTGATGACCTTGTCGCCGTACACGATTTCTTCCGGCCCCATCGGCTTGGGGTATTTCCGATTCCGCTCCTTGCGGCAGGCGTCGATCATCTCCTGCCGGAACTGCTTGTGGATCAGACGATTCACATCGGGGACGCCGTGCGGCCCAGATCGTACCGGAGCCAGAATCTGCCAGCCCTCCGCGACCTCAGCGGCTCCCGGCTTGTCAGGGTACTTGGGGTTCCGCATGTTGAAGAATCGCATTTCGTTCCACGGTTCGCCGCCAAGCATCCGGTCAAAACCGGCAATGTCGTCCCGGCCGCTGAGCTTCAACTCCTCAACGAGAACGTCGATCAGTTTCTCACGCATGTCATCGGCAGAGTCCCACTGCACGAACCGAACGTGCTCGCTTTCGCCGGCGCTGACAACTTTGTCGAAAACGTCGTCCTCACCCGGCGCGATGGGTGCGCCACTGAACCACTCTGCCAACTGCAGGTCTTCCCGCTCCTCGCCAGCTTGGCGGCGACGAATTGTCAGTTCTGCGTAACCGGGGGAGACCCGCGGAAATGTCTCAAAGATGCCTTCCGGAGCCAGATGCCGGATGATGTCGACAAAGGGTCGCCCTGAACCAATCGGAGGCAACTGTCGGAAGTCGCCGATCAGAATTAGTCGGTGGACGCCCTTGAGGGCCTGGATCAGCGCTCCGAACATCTCCTCAGTCAGCATGGACGCTTCGTCGATGATGACAGTACGGGCTCCGACCTCCGCAGGCTTGTCCGACAACCGATAGCGGCCGGTCGCGGAGTCGTAGCGATGGGGGCTCAGGAACTGGGCAATGGTGTAACCCTTGAGTTTCAGCTCCTTCGTCGATTGCTCCATCCGAACGCGTGCTTTGCCCGTTGGAGCCAGCAGCAGGATGTCGCCTTCGGCGACCTTCGGATGTGAGCAGAGAACGGAAAGCAGCGTCGTCTTGCCGGTACCCGCAGGACCAACCAAGACCGACAACCGTGACTCCGCCAGTTCCTTCAACGCTGCCGTCTTTTCCTGGCGGGCCTGCTCTTCCAACTCGTCTGTAGCAGTGACCCCCTTCGACTTCAGATATTTGTCGAGGAGTTGACGCCAATTCGCGTCGACATCTAGCCGTTTTCCCCGGATTCGTTTGTCGATCGCCGTGCGAATCGTTTCTCCCATCTCTGCCAATCGCCCGAGCTGCAGCGCAGGTGACTCGTTGGCCAACGGCACCTCTCCGATGACACCGTCGAAGTCGTCTTTTGCCACATTGACAAGATCGTCGTCGACCTCACATGAGGGACGTACTTCCAGGCCGCGAATTGCCAGTACCGCCTGATCCTGGGGCATCAGCGTACTGCCATTGGACGAAGCATCTTCCAGCACCTTGACTGCCAGTCCTCGCACGCGGCGGGCATCCGTACCGGCGTCCATCGCTGATGGCTCCGGAAGCGGATGCTTTTTGCGAACAACGTCATCAGGAAAGACTCCCCGGTCCACAGTCCAGACGCTGATCGGGTCGGGAGTCGACCGAGTCATCTCGTACAACAAATACGGGTTGGCGAGTATGTCCTTGTCGGTGACATCAAGCCCTGCCTTCGTTCGCTCCGGCGGAACGTACAAGACCGTTGCCTGCTCGCGCGTCACTTCAAACCGGCTGAGGAGTTTCAACAAGCTGCGCCGCTCTTCCGGCAGGCGAGCCCACTTCTCACGGATGGTCTTTCCCAGCCCACTAGCCAAGTGAGCGGGCAGGTGCTTCTTTGGATCAGAGAATGCCTGATCAACCAGCGGCCAGGGATCGACATTGTCGCCGGCCTTCTCGGCAATGGCGCGTGCAATGAAAGTTCCCAATTCCAATCCAAAGGCCGAGAGCGCCGCGCCAAGACCAGGGCAAGGCCCACGGGCTTTCCACAATTCGCCGGTGCGATGGTCGAGCCACTCGAGGCAACGATCCCAGGGTCCGGGGATATCCTGCTTCGCCTGTCGCAAGGATTCCGCGCATGCCAAGAGGCTGGCGATAGCGCCGTCATGCGTCACATGTTGTGACGCGTGGGAAAACTCCAGCAATCGGTCTTCGGGCGAAAACGCTGCGATACTGGCGGGGTCGTAGTTCGGGTCAGCCGCTGCCTTCTCGATGGCAGCGTGGTACGGCAACAAGAATCCGTCTTTGAAATCAGGTCGGATCGAGTGCTGAACAACTCGCTCCCACAACAGCGACCGAAGTTTGCCCTTCAGGTCTTTCGTCGTGTACCGATACTCGACCGACGGGGCAACGTGTGCGACGCGGCCTACACCGATCAGAATCCGACGCGAGCCAGTATCCTCAACGAATGGGACCTGCTTCGCATAAAAGAAGCACAGCGACTTCTCGGGAACGAGGTGGCCAGCGAAGCAATCAAGGAGTGATTGCTGGTTCTGCCAATCTTGAATCCACTGTGTCTTGAACCCGAGGTCTGGTTCACGTTGTGGCTGAATGTCCAGTGCGTACTGTTCGCCGAGTGACTCCATTGACTCGACCAGCATCCACGCAAATGGAATTGCGGCGGCAGAATATGGCGAATGCCGGAGTGGGGTGGGAGCGAAATGACTGTGAGCACAGTCCGAGCCCCGATTGTACGGGTGATTCTTCGTTTTGGTGAACTCGAACGGAGCCATGAAGGTCACCCGTTCGTCGACGCAGCAGGGCCACTTGTCCTGGGGGATCTCGTTAAGTGACTGGCTGGCAATGAGCTTCTCGGCCAACTCGTCTTTGTCTTCAGCAATCCGTTTCAGCTTCAGGCACGAACCATTGAGATGCGGCAGCGCGCAGACCCGACCATCCCAGGCAGTATCATGCCATGGAACACGAATCGAAACGTGCCGAAGCGGAAAGGTTTGGGCCATCAGGGTCGTCCATGTTTGTGGAACAGTGAACAGAGAATGGTAACCCCGCAGTCAACAGGGAACAAGTCGCCAGGCGACTTCAGTCGGAAAGCCGTTCCCAAAACTCTTCGAACAGCGCCAGCTTGGCTTCGTCGTGGGACGCATACGTTGACCGCGAGAAATCACCATCCACCCTGAAACACCAACGGCCCGGCTTGAACTTCGCGGGGAAGACGACGAGGTTCATGCCATCCACGTTCAGGTAGTGATTTCCCTTATGCGACGTGCGCCATTTCCGACGGAGCCATCTGGCCTTCCGGGATGCCTTTTTTCGCAGCCGCCCCTCCTGCAGGCGGGGATTCACATAGTCACCAGACATCTTTTCAGCGCATACGCAACCCGCCTCAACGACCCTGTCAAACTCGGGGTGTTCCATCATGTGAACAAACCGGATGCGCTCGTTCCCACACATCTGGCAGGTCGCGTATTCAGTCTCATCTTCCGGCTGACCATCCGGGCGGATGTCCTCAACGCCGACGCAGTGCCAGCCCCGGTGCGGGACGTCGGCCTGACTCCAAAGTCCGGTGTTCGTAGTTGCGGGCATGATGTCGGTTTACTCCTTTTGCAGGATCACATTCAGTCGGTTGCCGCGAAATCTTCATTGTCGAACAGCCGACGCTGGGGATCGCGGGGCGGCGTTTCCTGAACGACATTGCCCATTGCGAACAGGAACTCAGAATTCGGGTCGTGCTCGCGAAATCGCCGCTGGGCCAGTTCACGATTCTGAACGGCATAGCAGTAGACACAGCCATGCGGGCACGTGTCGTATTCGCCGATGTCGCGCGAGGCGAAGCACCCACATTCCTTTCGGGCTCCCCGAAGTTCTGCACGAATCGTGCGGCCGGAGACTTCTTCAAGGCGACGGGCGTCGATGCAACGAGCTTCGGATGCACCGGGGATGATCAAATCCGGTTGAGTGCAGATGGTGAGCTGCATGCCATGTGATTGGGCGATCGGGATCAGGGCAGCCAACAGGCGACGTTTCTCATCCGCATGCGGATCGTGCCAGGTAAATCCGAAGCTATCTGCGGCCGAGTTCATATTTCGCAGGGTTTTCTGATAAAGATTAGCAAACGACACCACGACCTCATCTGTTGCTCCCTCGATAGCGGCACACAGTTTTTCAAAGTTGACCCTGTGAAAATCAAGCGGAGTGAGTGACGAGAACACGATCGTATCATATCGCCAGACGCAGACTCGCGGCCCGTATGCGTCCGCCACTTCGTGAAGATGCTGGACACTTCGAGTGGCGTCCACTACTGAGTATTCGAGGGCTCGGGGATAGGCGTTGATCGTGTGTTGAACCACGAATCGATACCCCAGCTTATGGACCTCTTTCAGGTGAGGGATGAACGGGGCGATATTCTTTGTCCAAAAGATGATGCCATCAACATCCCGCAGGTCGAGCGACACGCGACTGATCTGCTTCCGATTCCACGGATTCACCATATTGCAGTAGCCGGCGCGGAGCCGGTTCATGAACCAGTCGCCGTAGAACGTGGGAATATCAGTCTTGTAACTGGCGGAGATGATCACTGCCGACTCACTTTCCCTTCACGCCAAGACGCCATGAAATGTTTGCCCGAAGTTTTGGAGGCCCAAATTTGTCAAGGTAGGGCTGGAGGTCATCCTTGTCTTCATCCCAAGGAAGCGTTTCCCAACCCCCATTGCTGCTTACGATTCTAAGACCGTTGTCCCTTGCCAGCCGGTCAAACCAATCCTGAAATCGCGAGTCATTGTTATCGACATAGAGCAACACTGCTCCATCTTTCATTCTGCTCATCAACGTGGAGAAGTAATCTTCCGCCAGATCCCGCTTCGCATACACCTCAGACATAAAATAGATGAGCGTGAACAGATCGGCGCTAAAGTGCTTTGAGAATCTTCCCCAATTGTCAGCCTCTGTGACATCGAACGGGAAAAACACGGTGGATATTCGGAGAGTAGACCTCAACTTGTCATCAACGTCGCTCCACGACTCCCCCCACGCCGGATCGCGGTCAAGTATCTGACACTTCAATTCCGGCGATTTTCGATTTCTCAGGCAATATTTCAGAATCCCTAAGAAGTCACTGCCCGGACCGCCACCCACGCATGACACCACAACTCGCTCTCCGTCAAAGAGATTGGCTAGTCGTCTTGAGAGGCCGATTCGGCTGTAGACGAGGTTGGCATGGGATGTGGTGTAGCGAAACAGGTAGGCGAATCTGCGCGCCGGGTCGCTGTAATCCAGACATCCGTTGTTCAGCAAGTCCTTGTATTCCTCGGATAGTTTTGACAATTCCTCGGCCACCGCCGCATCCCGTTCTGCCTCGTCTCCCGGTATTTCGCCATATGCCTCTTCAAGGACTGTTTTGATTAACTGAAACGTGTTCATCGCCGCGACCTGTAAGTGTGCATGTTTACCGAACAGTGAACACTAACAATAGCACTGCGGATCCCAAAACACAATGTCACGGCCGTAAATTAACAGGTGCGGCAAGATAGCTTTGTTGTAAAGTACACAGCAGTAACAGGTTGCGATCCTCAGTCGTAGGCAACTTGAGTTGCCCCTAGCCCTCTTCTATGCGGAATCTCGGGCCATTGCCATTGTTGGGGTCTTCAGATCAGGGAGCGAGGTGATGGCAGCGGCCTGGTCGTTGACCGTCAGGCTGGTGTAGACGTTCATGGTCAGGTCAATCGTGGAGTGTCGCGCCAACGATTGTGCAGTTTTCGGACTGATACCCGACTTCACCATGTTTGTGATGAATGTGTGTCGCAGGGCGTGGAAGTCGGCATACAAGCCGTTATCGTCGACATACGGAATTCCGGCGATCTTGAGATCCTTCTGCAGTATTTTTCCGGCCCGCTTCCCTTGTGCCCACGTGCCAGGCCATACCGGTGTGGAAGGGTTCTTCTCCGCGAGCCAAGGCCGAAGGCAATCGACGACGCTGGGATGCAGGGGAAGCACATCCTGACGCCGGTGTTTGGAGTAGGCGGCCAGCACGGTGACTGTCGGCGGTGTCTCATCAAGTCGAAAGCTCTCCGGCGTCAGGCTCGCCAGTTCGCTGGCTCTCAGGCCGGTGTAGGCGGCGACGGTGTAGAGCATGGCTCGGTCCAGCCCAGTGAGGCGGCTCAATGTTTTTCCGGTCGTGGCAGCGGTGATCAGCGACGTGAACTCAGTTTCTGTCAACGGTCGTCGATCATGTCGCCGATCCGTCGCGACATTCAACATCGAGATGAATGCCAAGGGATCTTCGCCGGCGCGACGGTCGCGTACCAGCCACCGACTGAACTGCTTAATTGCGCGCAGGTAGTGGTTACTTGTTTGAATACTCCTTCCGTCGGCACGCAGATCCGCCAGGAACTTCTGCACGCGACTGGCGGAGAGATCGGATAGAATCCGAACACGACAGGCTTCAAGAATACGTTCTGCCCGATACACCACGAGCTTGACCTGTGCCTCGCCAACTCGTCGTGCCTGCAGATGCTTACGAAATTCTTCCAGATGAGCATCGATCGGGCGTTGCCGATGTTCATCGAATCGATCGATCAATCCCGCCGCTCGGCGCTCCGTCTTCCGTACGAGTTCATTCAGCATCGTCTGGGCTGCCGTCTTGTCGACGGCGAGCGGAACGCGGCGTTCGAGGCCGTTTTCGTCCTTGTATCGTCCCCACCATTTCTTCGACTTCGTTTTGACTTTCTGTCCGGTCTTTGGGTCGGTGGTAATCACCGGCTTCTTGTACAAACTGGCCATTCTTATTTCCAATTTCGTTGTGTCGGGTCTTCAGAAACACGATCGCCAGTGTGCTCAAGTGGGGCACGACCTCAAGTCATTCTTCGATGAGTCTTGGCAGTAAATTTCCAGTCTTTTCGCATTGGGCAACCAGCTTCGACCCACGCGTGGATCTCATCGAGCCGCCACAGAATCGATCTGCCAATTCGGACAGATTCCGGGATACGACCGGTCGCATTCCACGATCGCCATGTCCGCAACGAACGACCACATAACGTCGCGGCCGTCACGGCATCGATGAGGAGAGGCTTTGCGTCGAGGTCAATTCTCGAGTGTTGATCGCTAGACTTCTTCATGTTGATCACTGCAAAGGAATGCAAATTGTGACGTTGCTATCTGGAGAGCTACGCGATGCCATTGGCAGATGACGGAATGCCGAGCGCTCCTCCAAACCAAAGACCGAATTCGATTGCATTGAAGTCGGCTATGTTTTTCGTCCTACCGACCGGACAAGACTCGCTGCACAACACCCCGAGAAGCCCTGAGAAATGCAGTGGCTGCTACGCTGCGATCGCACTCGCAGCGCTGGATTGCAAAACGAGCTGTTAGTGAGCACCGGTCTCTGGGGCCGGTCGTCCGGAAACGATCATCAGAAACGGCAAGGAAAAGGTGCCGCCAGTGGTGCCGAGGTGCCGGTATTGGTGCCGGACAATTCGCCGGGATTTGCATCACCGTGCATCGATTTGCACTCTGGGGTGCAAAACGGGGCAGGCAAATCCTGGGGCCATAAACGCAAAGAAACCCCGAGGATACTCGGGGTTTCTGGGATAAACGCTGCGTTTTGAGCGACTATCGGAAGCGGAGAGACAGGGATTCGAACCCTGGGTACCCTTGCGGGTACTCCGGTTTTCAAGACCGGTGCGATCGGCCACTCTGCCATCTCTCCGGGGCGGAATTTAACGGATCGACGATTGGTGTCAAACGCGTTCTTGGTTCTTGGTTCTTGGTTCTTGGTTCTTGGTTCTTGGTTCTTGGTTCTTGGTTCTTGGTTCTTGGTTCTTGGTTCTTGGTTCTTGGTTCTTGGTTCTT
>JAEUII010000284.1 GCA_016795145.1 Planctomycetaceae bacterium | reverse complement strand
CAATGGATGTCACGATGGCTCGCGGGCAAAAGCCATCAGGTCTGGACAGCTGTGAAAGTGTCGCGGGGGCACACGTCCAAAGAACAGATCGTTCGATCCACCGTGCGATTTCGGCCTCTGACGGACGAACAAATCCAGTGGTATTTGTCCGTCGGTGAATCACAGGGCAAGGCCGGCGGCTATGCCATTCAAGGGATGGCAAGTGTGTTTGTGGAAGCGGTTGAAGGCAGCCTGACAAACATCATCGGGCTCCCGCTTGCAGAAGTCGTCAGTCTGATGGACGATGTGATGGAAAACAGCTCGCGAATGTCGGGATGCGAATTCGCGTAGTGCTCATCGAGCCAACAATGTGAGCGGCAAGGCGCTAGCCGCCGGTAAGATCATTTTCCCCGGTCCATTCGGCCTTGCGCTTCAGTGACATACAAATCCACCTGCTCGAGGTCCTGTTGCGTATCGATGAACTGGATATCACCTCCTTTCGACCAAACTTTCTTGTTGACGATCTGAAATGGTGGTGCCCTCAGAACTCGAGTTGAGTTTGCTTTGAACTGGTCGCGCACGATTCTGGGAATGGCTGCTGCTGTCACAACGATATGAACATGGTTTGACCGAACGGAACTGGCATGGATCAACCAGCCTCGAACATGTGCATGTTCCTGAAGTACATGCTCGACTAATTGCCGTTGAGCCTGATTCAGCAGCACTGGCTGCTCCGAAAGTCTGTCACGACACCAGTTCTCCAAATGCGGCTGGGGTGGACGCTGGCCACGTTTCCACTTCCGCCAGCCACGAATATCGCCCGATAACCAGGAACCGTAGGTTGTCCATGTAATGAACAGAGCGAGCGGGAAATCACTGTCGGCATGCTGCCGGTTATCAGCCGCCGACGAATGAACGGTTTCGCGTGTCGACTCGTCGGCTGCGAACACATTGTCAATCGTGGGTTCAGTATGCATTTCGACAAGCCTAATCCATTCGCCGCGTGTGGTGCCTAAAGCAACAATACTAAGTATAATAGTTAACATCACCCATTAATGCCAGTGGTACAACAGAAACAGAATGAGGGACTCACCGGCGACTAGCGCCTGGCCGCTCACGATGCGATAACTCACACCGAGATGACCTGATCGTCAGCCACGGCAAAGACCTGATCGTTGTTCTGCAGAGCCAGCGCCTTTCCGTCAACGAACGGGCTAAAGGCTGGAAGGATGAGTTGGTTTGAACGCAGCAGAAAGCACGGCAGCCTCAAAGAGTCTCTGCCTCGACCTGACAGTCGGACGACGGGGTGCAGGTGCCCGGCGAGAGTTGCGACTTGGGGTGGTTCGGGCGACGGAATGTGTCTCAGTGCCAATGAACCTAAAGTCCATGGTTCATCAACGCAGTGAAACTTCCAGGCGGCGGGAGGGTCGCCTGCGGCATCGTCATGGTTGCCTCGGACAAGTACTGTTTCTATGGCGGCATGCTGTGCTCGCCAGGATGTGATTTCTTCAAAAACTGTCTCGCACCGGCCACGGCGAGCATGCAGGAGGTCACCGAGTACGACAATCCGTCCTGGCTCCAGTCGCTCGATCAGGCTGGTCAGTCGGCTGAGAGAATCCTGAGTCTGATCCGGGACCGGGATGGACGCAAATCGGAACGTCGCCTCCTTGCCAAAGTGAGTATCCGCGATCAGAAGCGTCCTTTCGTGTTTCCACCAGACCGCGCGTTCGGGCAGCAGCTGTAGGCTCTGTTGGCCAAGTTCGATGTGGACGCACTTCCTGTCTGAGACGTTCTCCATGTTCGGTAGTGTTAGTGGTTTTCCAGTATGTTCAAGGTGAGTCGATCTGGCCTGGGCCCGGAATTCCCTCAATTTTCGCCACCATTGAGCAGGCTCAATCATCAGCGTTGGATTCGTTCCCTGTTCACTCTATCATTCCCGGTTCAATGGCCGCGCTGAACTTCATTTCGCGGCGAGAATTTCAGGCTCCGGCGATGATCATGTCGTTTCGGAGGGCGTTTGTCTTAATCGGAAGGTACTGGAAATGGGGTTGTTTGCCGGTAAGAAGGGCATTGTTCTGGGCGTCGCCAATGAGCGATCCATTGCATGGTCCATTACGGAAAACCTGCACCGCGAAGGTGCGGAAATGGGCTTCACACATCTGCCGGATTCCGGCGATCGTCCAAAGAATTACAACAAGGTTGCCAAACTGGTTGACCCAATCGGCTCGAAGTTTTTGTTGCCGCTGGACGTATGCAACGATGATCACATTGAAGCATTGATGGCCAAAACCGCAGAAGTCTTCGGTCAGGTTGACTTCATCGTTCACAGCATCGCGTTCGCTCCACCGGCTGACCTGACGGGACCAACGTACGCCTGTAGCCGAAATGGTTACAAGCAGGCGATGGAAATCAGCGCGTACAGCCTGCTGGCCATCGCAGGTGCCGCAAAGAAGAAGGGACTGCTCAGCAGCAATTCCAGCATCCTGACTCTGTCGTACTTCGGCGGTGAGGAAGTCATTCCGGGCTACAACCTGATGGGAATCTGCAAGGCTGCTCTGGAATGCGGCGTTCGATATCTCGCCAGCGAACTGGGCCCTGCGGGGACTCGCGTCAACGCCATCAGTGCTGGTCCGCTGCGAACAGTCAGCTCAAGCGGTGTGGGTGACTTCGACAAGATGCAGATCGTCAATGCCTCGATCTCTCCACTTCGTCGAAATCTGGACGGTGACGAAGTTGGAAAGATGGGCATGGTCATGCTCAGCGACCTTTCCAGCGGCATCACAGGCGAAGTTGTTCACGTCGACTGTGGCTTCAACATCATGGGAGCACCTCCGGCGGACTTCCTGGACAACATGCAAAAGGGCTAACGGAACTCGCCACCGTTCGTAGTGGAACTCGCCAAAGTTCCCATGCAAATCACTTCGGATTGGAACTCACCGGAGCTTCCGAAAAGAGCCAGAAGGAAGTCGTTTCCTTCTGGCTCATTTTCCAGAGATCCCGAAGTGTTGGCGGTTAAGTTTTTGGGGTATGCCCTTATGAATGGGGAAACTACGAACAAAGAACGCTGGCGAGTTCGATTGCGAACCCGGGGACTGGGGAACTCTGGCGAGTTCCACTACGAAACGCCCGGTTGGCTACAGACTTTGGTCTATGGGAGATTGAGAGAATCGTGTCGAGTCCCAAACGTATTGGAATCGCGGTGGTTGAGTCTGCCGGATGCCTGCTGGTCGGAAAACGTTCTGGTCATGTCCCTCTGCCCGGGATGGATGAATTTCCTGGCGGCAAGTGCGAATCCGACGAAACGCCTCGCGCGTGTGCTGTGCGTGAATGCCGTGAAGAAACAGGCCTGCTGGTCGTGCCTCGCGATCATCTGGCAACCGTGCCATGGAGCTATCCTCATGGCGACGTCGAGTTGCACTTCTGGCGCTGCGGACTAGGCCCGGGGCTTCCCGATCAGGCTCAACCGGTCGCTCCGTTTCGATGGGTGCCATTTCGCGAATTGCGAAGCCTGAACTTTCCGCCTGCGAATGAGCAGGTGCTTCAGATTCTTCTTCAGGCATCTGCCCCATCGTGACCAGAGTATAGCGACTGTCCTCAGTCGCTTCTTTACTCGGCATGACGATGATGTCGCGGCAAGGATCATTTCGCAGAGTTTGGTGTCAATCGCTTCACAACTACCTCTGACAGCCCGGGCAGTAGAACGTCGATCTCTGAGCCTGCACGATGCGGCGAATTTCTGATTGTCCACAGGCGGGACACGTTTCCCCGGCGCGATCGTAGACCTGATGATGGTTTTGGTATCCACCGGATTCTGCCAGAGCGTTTCGATACGTTCCGTCGTTGAGAGTCGAGCCTTCGTAACGAATGGCGGTCGTTAGGATCTGCAGCGTTGCGTCTGCCATCTTTTCGATCTCAGGCTTTCGCAGCCGAGAGGCCTTTCGCTTTGGAGAGATGCCGCTGCGATGAAGGATCTCACTGGCGTACAGGTTGCCAATGCCTGCCACCAGAGATTGATCCAGCAGAGCCACTTTGATCGGCCGGTCTGTCTTCTTCAACCTCTGAGACCATTCGTCCACAGTGATCTCCAGAGCATCCGGTCCGAGTCGTTGCTGCAGTTCCGCGAACTGATCGGGAGACAGCAGCGAGAGTGTTCCGAGTCCTCGGCGGTCCCAGAACTCCACGGTGTCCGATTTGCCACGCTGTTTGGGAAAGTGCCAGCAGACTCGGCGGTGTTCCTCCGACGGGGCCGAAGAGACGAGTAGTAGTCCCGTCATTCGGGGTTCGATGATCATGACGGAGCCGGAATCGAGGAAGAACAACGCGCGCTTTCCGAGGCGTCCAACCTGGGTAATGGTTCGCCCCGCCTGAGCCTCGAATTGGGTGCGGGATGGGAGAACGGGGATTGGTCGGCGAGTGCATTCGAGGAACTCGACCTGCAAAAGCGTTCGCCCTTCGCAATGGCGTCGAACGCCTCTCACCATGGTTTCGACTTCGGGTAGTTCCGGCATCTCGACTCACCCTTCATTGTTCAACAGGAGCCTCGACAGAGGCCACAAACTCCCCGCCAACATCATAACACCTGTTGCAGCAATAGTTTAGGAATGACGGTTCTGTTTGCCAGACGCGCGCACCAGTGAAGAAATATCCTTCAGGGAAAACCCGAAAAACTGGACTCGATGGCGGACGTTTGGGGCGGACCATCGTTTTACTCGATACAGCCGATTTCCTAGTACATTTGGGGTTTTTCGTAAAAACCGGCGCTATGGGGAATTGGAGGAATCTTCTTGACGCTGAGTGTTGGCACGACGATGCTAGACAAAGGTATTTTCTGCGCCGTGCGCGGTACTGCGCGATCGTCGGTTTGTTCAAGACGGACGAGATTGAATTTTCGGGAACCTGGTGAGGTCTTCTCAATGCCACTGTCATCAATTGCCGTGTCCGAATATCGCTCCCGCTGGACCCGAATTCTGCGTAAGGGCATGCGTGTCGCCCTGTGCATGACGGTGCTGAGTGGCTCAGCATTGGCAGGCGATCAGACGAAGGACGATGTTCCACCATTGATGCAGTCTTCTCGCCTGCGAGCGGAATCGCGAATGGCAGCGGAACGAGGTGAGTTTGTTCTGGCAGCAGACAAGCTCGAACAGGCCGCCATGACGGTTGGTGACCGAACCACGGCAAAGAAAGCTGCTGACACCAAAGAACAGCTTCAGGCCAACGGTGGTTCTCAGGCTGACTTCCAGACTCTGATGACGCTGATCATGGAGCAGACATCTCCACCAGCGCTCTGGATTCAGAACGGTGACGAAATTGGTTCAATGAGCCCATTCCTTCAGGGGGTTTTTGTCGGTGCTCCTGCGATGGCAGAAGCCATGGCCATGACAACCGACAATACTCGATTGATCACCGCCGCCGAGCTGGCTCGCACTGCAAACAACAATAACAACGTTCACGAGACTTCCCGGCTTCGCCTTGTGTCGCTGCCTCGTCTTGAGCAGCACATTCAGGACCTGAAGGCCGCTGGCAAGCCTGTGACCGAAGACATGAAGACTCTGGCTGGCCTGACCAGCGTTGAGTTTCTGTTTGTCTTCCCGGACACTGGCGACGTTGTCATTGGCGGACCAGCTGGGGACTGGAAGAAGGGTGAAGACGACCGCTACCTGAGCCTCGACAACAACCGTCCAACGCTGCAGCTGGACGACCTGGTCACACTGAGCCGCACGTTCGGCTCGAACGGTCAGGGCTTCTTCATGTGTACGATTGATCCGAAGCCAGAGCAGGTGAAAGCGGTTAAGGAACTTGCTGCAAACCTGAAGCTGTCAGCTGGCAACGTTCGTGAAACGGCCGAGAAGCTTGAACAGACTCTGGGACTGCAGAATGTGCATGTTGCTGGTGTCCCTGCTGACTCACGCGTCGCTGATGTGATCGTTGATGCAGACTACCAGATGAAGCTGATCGGAATCGGCGAACGCAAGGGCGCCGAAGGCATGAAGAGCTACTTCGAGCTGGTTGGTCGAGACGAGCGACGTGGCTCCTCAATGGATGCACTTCGCTGGTGGATGACCGTTGGGTACGACGCGATCCAGGTCGCACCAAACGGCTTGTCTTACGAATTCTCCGGACGTTCAATCCGATGTCTGTCTGAGAATCAGATCGTTGGCAACGACGGCAGCCGTCAGTCAACCGGAAAGGCTGATGGAGCAAACGCGGAATTTGCAAAGCTGTTCACAGAAAACCTGCCAGCACTGGCTGAACAGGATGCTGTGTTCGCCGATCTTCAGAACATTTTCGATCTGGCCCTCGCCACGACGATCGTCAACACCATGGGGCTTCAGCGACAGGCTGGATGGCAGCCAGAAGTGTTCACGGCTGGCAGCGACTTCCAGACTCAGGCTGTGGACGTTCCGGAAGAACTGATGACAGCTGCCAACTTCAAGACCTATCGTGGTGGCGACATCATGATTCAGGTGGCTGGTGGTATTCGAGCCGACATGAAGTCTGTGGTCAGCGATCCAAAGAACTTCGAAGTCTCTCCTGAAGTGGCGAAGGCAGCAAAGAACGCAAATCCTGTTGGCCAGGGTGGCCGCTGGTGGTGGGACGCTGCTGCTCGCTAACAAGGGGCCGAGCCCCTTGACCTGAAGGAGCCTACCGGCTCGTTGCCAATTCCTCGCTCACGTTGTTCGCTTATCTTGCAGGACGCACCGTGCGAGTTCAGTTGTGCGAAGGGGTTGAATAGCATTAGTGACCTGGTGGATCAGACGAGAAAGGCGGAGCATTGGCTTCGCCTTTTTCATTGGATGGTCTGGACGAAATTCAGTCCGATGCGACAATGCTGATCCTGCCGATGCTGTTGCAGGGCAATCAAGACCTGTGAGGCTCGCAGCTGCCCCAGGGCATGAAGTGGTATTGGTTCATCAAAGTGTGAGTTTATGGCTTCGTCGCGACCCTCCAAACCAGGCACCTCAGACAGTGATCAACGACAGATCGTCTGTCAGAATCGCCGCGCGCGCCATGAGTACGACATTCTGGACGAGCTCGACTGCGGGATTGTGCTGACCGGCAGCGAAGTGAAAAGCGTCCGGAACAGCAAGATCTCCATTGAAGAAGCGTATGCTCGCGTCGACAACAACGAAGTGTGGCTGATTGATTGTGACATCGCTGAATACGCCGAAGCTTCGATCTACAATCATGCGCGACAGCGGAAGCGCAAACTCCTGCTGCACCGCCGGGAGATTCGCAAGTTTGCTGAAGTCGCGGAAAACGACGGGCTGACACTGGTCCCGCTTGCGGTCTTCTTCCAACGAGGCCTGATCAAGGTGAGGCTTGCCATTGTGAAGGGCCGTAAGCTGCATGACAAACGGCAGCGCATGAAAGAGCAGTCCGACCGTCGTGATATGCGTGAAGCAAGAATGAAGGCCGTGGCCAACGCTCGCAAGTCACGTTAGGCACTGGGCTGTTGTGAACCGATGCCTGCAATCATTCTCTCAACCCTGAATGCTCGCTATACCCATTCAAGCTTTGGGCTGAGATATCTGCTGTCCAACATGCTGGAGTTGGGGCCGGAGACCGAATTGCGGGAGTTCACGATCAATGATCAGATCGCGGACATTCTAAACGAACTCGTTTCAGCGCAACCTCGCATCATCGGCTTCGGCGTTTATATCTGGAACGTGGAACCACTCACAAAGCTGGTTGCGGACCTCAAAGCCGTTCGTCCTGACATCCTGATCGTACTTGGTGGTCCCGAGGTGTCGTACGAAACCGAAGGTCAGCGGATTGTTGAGCTTGCCGATTTCGTGATTACTGGCGAGGCGGACCACACGTTTCGTGAACTGTGTCGCGAACTGCTGAATGGTGGCCGCCACGCGACGAAGGTGATTCACTCACCGGTTCCTGATCTGTCGACCATCACATCGCCGTACGATCGCTACACGAACGATGACGTTCGGCATCGTGTGATTTACGTGGAAGCATCACGAGGCTGTCCGTTCACGTGTGAGTTTTGTCTTTCAGCACTCGACATTCCGGTTCGACAGTTTCCACTGGAAGCATTTCTTGCAGACATGCAGCGATTGCTGGACCGAGGGGTTCGGCAATTCAAGTTTGTTGATCGCACGTTCAATCTGAATCTGAAAGTCAGCCGAGCCATTCTGGAGTTCTTCCTGGCGCGAATCGATCATGGACTGTTTCTGCACTTTGAGTTGATCCCGGATCGACTGCCAGATTCACTGAGGGAACTGATTGCTCGATTCCCGTCTGGTTCACTGCAGTTTGAAATTGGCATCCAGACGTTCGACCCCGAGACATGTCGTCTCATCAGCCGTCCTCAGGACAATGAGCAGGTTGAGGCCAATCTGCGTTGGCTTCGGCAGAGCACGTCCGTCCATTTGCATACGGACTTGATTGTCGGACTTCCAGGAGAAACGCCGGAGAGTTTTGCTGCGGGATTTGACCGACTGTATCAGCTTCGGCCTCAGGAGATTCAGGTTGGCATCCTGAAACGTCTTCGTGGAACTCCGATCATTCGGCACGATTTAGAGTGGGACATGGTTTACAGCCAGCATCCACCGTATGAAATCCTCAGCACGCGCAGGATGGATTTTGATCACATCCAGAAGCTCCGCCGTTTTGCTCGCGTCTGGGATCTGGTCGGAAACAGTGGCAACTTTGTGGAAGCTGTTGGCTTGATGCTGAATGACCAGGCATCAGCGTATTCAGCCTTCCAGCATTTCACGGAATGGCTCACATCGGAAGAAGGTCGAAGGCATGGCATCGCACTGCAGCGATTGTTCCAGCTCGTGTTTAATTACCTGACCAATATTCAGGGCCGCAGTCCCCAGCTGTGTGCACAAACAATCTGGTCTGACTATACCCGCGGAGGTCGTCGCGACCGTCCGGAGTTTCTTCGTTCATTTGACCTGCCCACGGTCGTGGGCTCGGCGAAGAATTCGGATTCTGCGCCGATGCGGCAACAGCGGCATTTGGGGAACGGCTGACTTCTCGACGCTTCACACTGTTCCGGATCCTGCAACAATCCGGTGGCTCAGTGCTTTGGAACTACGCATTCTGGAAGAGATGATGACGACGCTGGAAGCAAGACGCTGGGACAATGGGCTGGCCGTTCGAATTTGCGTCTCGAGCGGTCGGATCAATTCCATCCTGCCCCTGGACATGCCAGCTCCTGATCTTCAGCATCTCCCGTGGGTCGCGCCTGGTCTGTTTGACCTGCAGCTGAACGGTTACCGAGGTATCTGGTTCAGCAGTGAATCGTTGACAGTCGACGACGTTGAAACTGTCATTGTTGACTATGCTCGACACGGCATTACGCGGTGCCTGCCGACACTTATCACCAATTCGTTCGACGCTATTGCTCACGGGCTTCATACGCTACAGAAAGCCTGGCAACGCTCGCCACTGGTTCGCGAAATGGTGGCCGGTTGCCACATCGAAGGGCCATACATTTCTCCCGAAAATGGACCGCGCGGAGCGCATCCGATTCAGCATGTTCGTGCGCCTGATATTTCAGAGCTGATGAAATGGCAACAGATTTCTGGCGGCCTGGTCCGTCTGATGACGCTTGCCCCCGAATGGCCGGAAGCCAATGAGTTCATTCGAGCGGCTGTGACGTCCGGAATCGTCATCGCACTCGGTCATACTGCTGCAAATGGATCGGTCATCAGTTCGGCGATTGATGCGGGGGCGAGCCTGGGGACTCATGTGGGCAACGGCTGTTCTGGTACAGTCCCCCGGCATGACAATGTGTTCTGGCCACAGCTGGCAGACGATCGATTCACCTGCAGCGTCATTGCCGATGGATGGCATGTGCCCGCGACGATGCTGAAGTGCATTTCTCGATGCAAACCCACAGATCGTCTGGTCTTGACTTCAGACGTCTCCGGCTTTGGTGGCTGTTCGCCAGGACGGTATTCCACAGGATCACTTGAGGTCGATGTTCTGGACGACGGAAGAATTGTTGTCGCTGGACAGACACTCTACCTTGCCGGATCCGGTGCACTGACCGGAGACTGTGTATTACATTTTTCTGAATGTTGCGGGTGGTCGCTCGCAGATTCCTGGAAGCTCGCCACTGCGGTTCCGGCCGAACTGCTGGGGTTGCCGGTCGTTTCTTTGAGCGAAGACGCCGTGGCTCGGCTGACCATGTTCCGACTCAACGACGCGCCTGGGCCGAAGGCTCGCTTTATGCCGGTTGAGGTCGTCATCGGCAATCACCGACTGTCGTAGTTTTTTGTTTCATTTGTGTCATTTCTAAAGCGGGGCCGGATCACAGTTACGGGAATGTGATAGTCGCCGTTGTCCGTGCGAACGAATCTTGTCATGCTTCCCCTGCCGTCGATACAGGACGGTGACCCGCAGCAGCCCGGTCTCTCTTTGAGGCTGACCAGGATAATCAGACGCCCGACAGGATTCTTCATGAAGGCCATCCGTCTCGAACAGCCAAAGCACTTTGCATACGTCGATATCGAGGAACCTCAGAAGCCCGGCCCGGGGCAGGTCCTTGTTCGGACACATCGGATGGGGATCTGTGGTACGGATCTCAGCGGGTATCTCGGAAAGTTTCCGTTCTTCAAATATCCACGTGTCCCGGGCCACGAGCTGGGTGTGGAAGTTCTGGAAGTTGGAGACGGCGTGACCAATGTCCGTCCCGGAGATCGATGCAGTGTCGAACCCTACATGAACTGCGGAACGTGCTACGCCTGTCGCAAGGGAAATGGCAACTGCTGTTCGAGTTTGAACGTGATCGGCGTGATGGTCGACGGTGGTCTCTGTGAACGGTTTCTGATTCGCGCGGACAAGCTGCATCCGTCAGCAAAGCTGAATTACGAACAGCTCGCTCTGGTGGAAACGCTGGCGATTGGATGTCACGCAACCAATCGGGGCCAGAGCGGTCCTGGCGATCATGCCCTGATCATCGGCGCAGGTCCGATTGGGCTGGCAACGCTGGAATTTACTCGCCTGACCGGTGCAAATGTCACCGTGATGGACATGGTCCCGTCTCGCCTGGATTTTGTTCGCGAGAAATATGGCATTCAGAATACTGTCGTCTTCAAGGGGGATGGTTCCGAGATGGAACAGCTGAAGGCGATCACCAATGGGGACATGTATTTGGTGGTGACCGACGCGACTGGTAACAAGCATTCTATGTCATCGGCGTTCAAGTACTGTGCTCATACGGGAACCCTGGTATACGTTGGAATCACGACGGAAGAGGTGTCGTTCACGCACCCAACTCTTCACCGCCCGGAGATTACTCTGAAGGCCTCCCGCAACGCACTGCCTGCCGACTTCACTCGCATCATCCGTCTGATCGAAGACGGTACGATCAACACAACCCCATGGATTACTCATCGAACTCCGTACTCAGAAATGGTGGCCGAGTTCGAGAAGTTTACGCGACCGGAAACCGGAGTGATCAAGGCCATCGTTGATGTTTCAGTCGCCTGATAGCCACGGCTATTGTGCTGACTCAAACGAACACCATGCAGGTTGCCCATGCGTGAGATTGCTTTTCTGTCGATGGATTCACTGGAAGAGTTTGTATCTTACGATCAGCTTGTCATTGACCAGCTGAAAGATCTCGGAATCCGTGCGGTGGAAGTTTCGTGGCGAACCCGGACGCCGGACTGGGACCGGTTTGAACTGGTTGTGATTCGAACCCCCTGGGATTATCAGAAGGACGCCGCGGGATTCCTTCGAGTGCTCGAACAGATCGAGCGGTCTTCCGCGAAGCTGCTGAATTCGCTGGAGTGTGTGAAGTGGAATATCCGGAAGACGTATTTGCAGGATCTTGAGATGCGTGGCATTTCGGTGATCCCGACTCAGTGGTTGCAGAGCCCATCAGCAAGCGAACTGTCGAGTCTGAGCCAGCGACTAAACAGTGACTGCTTTGTTGTGAAGCCCGTTGTCGGTGCCAACGCGGATAATGCGTATCGTTGCTCGCCGAAGACGCCGATGAGTGTGTTCGAAGAGGCAGAAGGCTTGTATTCCGGCCAGACGGTTCTTGCTCAGCCATTCATCAACAGTGTGACGGAGACCGGTGAGTATTCTCTGATCTACTTCAACGGAGAATACAGCCATTCCGTCCTGAAGCGTCCGAAGCAGGGAGACTTCCGGGTTCAGGAAGAACATGGCGGTGAAGTGGTCGCCTGCCAGCCCGATTCCGACATTCGTCAACTGGGCGCTGCCGGTATGAAGTGCCTACCGTTCAGGACTCTCTATGGACGCGCAGACATCGTTCGACTGGACGATGGGACGCCGGCGATCATGGAGCTTGAACTGATCGAGCCATCGCTGTACGTCTCGTTCGACGACGCAGCACCCGGCCGCTTCGCACAGGCGATCGCGGCCGAGCTGCAGTAATCGGATACTAAAGGACTTCGGCGACTTCAATCCCCAGCAGCGATAGTCCCGTTTTGATCGCTCTCGCCATGAGGTCGCAAAGGACCAGACGGCTCTTCCGTAGTTCTTCGGAGCCGGCGTTCTGGACGGAGCATTTGTCGAAGAACTGGCTGAAGGCGTCCGCCGTATCATACAGCCATGTGGTCAGTAGATGCGGTCGGTAGTCATTGAGAACGCTGTCGATCGCATATCCAAACATCAGCAGCTGAACGGCCAGCCGTCGTTCTTCGGGGGTCTCGACCGAAATCGTCACGCCGCTGGTTTGAAGTGAATCACGGGACAATTGCATCTTGCGGAAGATGCCGCAGACACGAGCATACGCGTATTGCATGTACGTTGCCGTGTCTCCGGTGGTTGCCAGCATCTTGTCCCAGTCGAACGTGTAGTCGCTGTCTCGACTGTGATGCAGGTCGGCATATTTGATGCCGCCCAGACCGACGATCTCGGCGACTCGCGCGCGTTCTTCCGATGTCAGCAAAGGCGATTCACGTCGGTCATCGTTTTCATCCACGATTCGGCGTGCTCGGGAGACTGCTTCATCGAGCAGGCTTTCCAGTCCGACGGTGTCGCCTGATCGAGTCTTATACGGCTTGCCGTCTTTTCCCATCACAGTGCCGAACGACACATGCTGGAAGCGAACCGTACCAATGCCCCAAAGGCAGGCAGTCGCAAACAACTGCTGGAAATGTTCAGACTGCCGTTTATCAACGACGTAGAGGACTTCATCTGCCTTCAGCGACTCAACGCGATACTGAATGGTGGCAAGGTCTGTCGTCGCGTAGGTGTAAGCACCGTCTGTCTTCTGCACGATGAATGGCGCTGCATTGCCTTCCAGAAAGACGCAGGTTGCTCCTTCGCTGAGCTTCGCGAGGTTCTTTGACTGAAGCGAACTGACAACGCCTGGCAACATCGGGTTGAAGTAACTTTCCCCAAGTGTCATATCGAACTTGATGCCAAGTCGTCTGTAGACCTGGTTCAGTGCTTCGAGACATGGCGGAATGAACTGGTGCCAGAGTGTATTGTTGTCAGCATCGCCGGAATGCAGCTTTGCCGTTTCGTCGCGAGCCTTTCGGGCGATGTCAGGATGGGCCTGAGCCGCCTTGAGGAGCGTCGGGCTGGATTCGACCTTTTCGATCGATTCGATGGCATCCTTGACGGCCTTCTCTGCCGCCTCGATGTCTTTTCGCAGCGAGTTCAGTTGTTTCTTCGCCTTATCATCTTTCGCCTGAGCTTCGGCTGTTTCAAGTCGCGTTCGAGCAGTGGCAGATTCGGATTGCAGAGTGGTCAGCTTGGCCTTTGTCGCGTGGTAATCGGAAAGCTGATTCACGAGCTTGTAAAGTCGAGCAAGCTCGGCGACCGGCTGCTCTGCATACGCCGCTTCATCCAAAAAGTTTCGGTAACCATAGATGATCATTCCGAACTGAGTACCCCAGTCACCAATGTGGTTATCGCTCACCACCTGATGGCCGACGAATCGCAGTGTTCGGCATATGGCATCTCCGATGACGGTACTTCGAAGGTGGCCCACGTGCATCGGCTTGGCAACATTCGGCGAAGAGAAATCGACGACGACATTACGGCGGCTGGATGTCGGGGAGTATCCCAGGCGATCGTCACCGGAGATCCGTCCGATCTGAGCCGAAAGGAACGAGGCCTTCAGTCGCAGGTTGATAAATCCGGGTCCGGCAATCTCAGGCGTCTCGCAAATGTCGTCGAGTTGCAACTGTTGAGCGATGGTCTGAGCGATTTCTCGCGGAGGCTTGCCCAGCTGCTTGGCCAGGGGCATCGCAAAGTTCGCCTGAAATTCCCCGAACTTCGCGTCCTGTGCGGGACGGATCATGTCCACAAACGGAGCGGGATCGTCCACAAGAGTTTTCAATGGGCCAACGAAACGATCCCGAATCAGGTTCAACAGGTTCATGAGACTCTCAAACACTCGTCGCAAAAATCAGGTCTGTCAAAACGAAGAGCCTGCGACATAGGAGTCGCAGGCTTTCAATCCGCACAATTTCGTCTGTGAAGACACGGCTCACCAGCCAATGGACATATTCGCTTCTATGATTTTTTGAGCTTCGGAAAGATCCGCCCCGGTATCCAGCATATAGAGGCGAATGGCGTGCAGTTTGTCTCCTGAAGCGCGTGCCAGGCAATCACGGGCGACGTCACACGGGCGGACTTTGCCTTCCAGCCCCAGAAGTCGCTTTGAAATTACCCAAATGTCCCTCGGACGCTTGGTGATCCGCAGAACACGTTCTTCGGGATAGTACTTCTGAGCCATGTGTTCAGCCTGTTCCAGGCTGCTGGCCCATCCAATCATGATGTGGGCTTCGGTTTCAATTTCAAACAGTGGCATCGCGCGATCCTGCGAACAAATACGCCAGTGTGGGGAATGGCCAGGGCATAATGCCCCGGAAAACCAGTATCGTTCGAGGCGAAGGATAGCAGGTGTGCGAATCTGATGCGAACGGATATCTGAATAGGTGTTCAACGCCAAAAAAGGTGCGAAACCGTCCCAACGCCGTAGATTTACCGCAGCTTGCAGCGTTCACAGAGGACCTGAGGAACCGGTGGTCGGTCTTCTGAGAAGCGTCCTTGCTTTGATTCCTTGTTCGCACGGGATCAACCGTTTCACTCGCTACTGGCTGTTACCCCCGGCTTGACGGTTTCCGGTTCCTCAGTGACCTCGGAGAATTCTCGATGCAGTAGTGTCAGAATCGTCTGCAGGAAAGCCACAACAATTGGCCCGACAAAAACACCGGTTGGGCCCAGGGTTTGAATGCCCCCAAGCACGCCCAGAAGCGCCGCAAGCGGATGCAGCGAGGCTTTTTCAACGATGATCCAGGGACGAACCAGGTTATCGATTGTTGAGACGACGACGAGCCCAAAAATGGCCAGTCCAATTCCAGCCCCCATGCGTCCTTCGGCGAAGATGAGCCAGAGGCTCACTGGTCCCCAGATCAATGACGCGCCAACAAATGGCACCATGGCGAAGACTGCTGTTGCCGCCATCAGAAGGAAGATGGAACTGACTCCAGCAAACCAGAAACCCAGTCCTGAAAGAATGGCCTGAGCAGCCGCAGATGCGATACTTCCAGCGACCACGGCACGAACCAGGCGTTCGAATTCTGCAAGCAGCTGTTCCTCATATTTGTCTTCGAGCGGCGACAGCACCATCAGAGACCGAACGATCTCCGGTCCATCGGCAAACCAGAAAAACAATGCCATCACAAAGATCATCAAACTAAATGAAAACCGTGCAGCCAGCACCATCAGTGCTCCACTCACGTTCGCGATGCTGCCGGTTGTCATCGAGAATGTCGTCTGCATAAGCCCCTGCAGCTGTGCACGGTCAGGGTACGACAATTCCTTCGCCGCAAGTCGCCAGGGTCCACCAGCCAGGGCCACCTTGAAGGAATAGAATGCTCCATTCAGTGACTGCAGCGCACGGCTCTCTGCGAAGGTTCCGGGCACCGTGCCTTCCGCCGATTCAAAAGCACTGATAAGTTCATTCGCGCGCGATGCAACTTCGGGGCGGTCTCTGTCAGGGATCTGACGATAGATCCGTGAAAACTCGCCCGATAGCTGTTTCAGAGTCTGCTTGTCTTCGAGCGTCGATGTTCCGCTCTGCGCTCTCGTCTCCAGCCGTTCGAGCGAAGCTTGAATGAAGCGACATTCTTCGACCAGCGGGAACTGGAGATCGAGAGTCGTTCGCAGCCTCTTGATGCGTCCGGCAACCGCTTCGTCATTGACGGAACTCAGTAGTTGCACGGCTTCTGTGCCGGCAATCACAATCACGGTCGTGACCGGAATGAGAACCGCAAGCAGAACGCC
>JAEUII010000250.1 GCA_016795145.1 Planctomycetaceae bacterium | reverse complement strand
CCTGGGCGGCGTAGTGTTCGTCTTCCGCAAATTCGCCGATGCCACCGAACGTGCTCGCCTTGGAACTTCGCTGCGAGAAGCTCTGTCATCCGCCGGCGTCTTCCCTGCCGCAGTCGGTCCAGGGGAAGCCTACCTTCGCCGCATCGGATTCGAACGCGCCAGCCGCATCCTACAGCTGCTCGTTGAAGCCGACAACGAAATGAAAGGCGGCAGCCGCACCGACCCCGCCATCCTCCTCGAACGCCTCTTCATTCGCCTCGCTGGTGAACAAGTCCTCGTTTGATTCCACTCCCCACCCATGCGAAGCAATGGGAGGGGTCGAGCGACAGCAAGCTCGGGGGAGGGAACACCACGCGAATCCTCGTGACGCGTCGTCGCACTTCGCTGCGCTGTCTCCGCTTGCTCCGCGACGGCTGCGACCGCTCCGCTCCGGCTCCTCCTTCCTTGCACCATGTTCACAGCCCTGAACTGGAGCAACGGAAACCCAAGGCGCTGCCACTGGACTCTGGGCGGTGGCCATCTCGGTATGCGGCCCGCACGAGCCGCGCAGAATGCCCCCAGCTCCCACCACGGAAGACTCGGTCTGCAGGCGAATCCACTTTCTCATACCCAGGATCATAGATGCGTGTTGATGTGTATTTCCGGTACCCGTTGTCGCGGCACCATTCCCAGACGTTGCCTAGCATGTCGAATAATCCAAAACCGTTCGGCTGCAGCTCGCCAACTGGATGAGTCTCGCCACCGGAGTTCGCTTCATACCACGCAATTTGCTCCAGCCGTTTTGCGCGGCCGTCCTTATCGATAGACAGGTCTCCAAGATACGTCGATGTTTGCGTCATCCCTCGGCAAGCGTATTCCCACTCCGCTTCGGTCGGCAGTCGAAGGTGCAGATCTGGCACAGATGCGTTGAGTGTCCGAATGAACTTCTGACAGTCGTCCCAGCTGACACGTTCCACCGGCCGCTGTTTCCCTTTGAAATGGCTGGGGTTCTCTTCCATCACAGCTTCCCAAAAACCCTGTGTGCATGGGGTATCGAAAAGCCAGAATCCCCTGCTGATCGTCACTGGCTGCTGCGGACCTTCGTCACGTCTTCGCCCCTCCTCCTGATCAGGCGAACCCATCAGAAAGTTCCCGGGGGGAATCCACCGCAGGCTCTGCTTTGCATCGTCCGCGTGAATCTCCACCCATGGCCCATATTCGTCTTCTCCCCACGCAGAAGCCCACGAAGGCGGAATCCCGTCGGCAAGAGGATGGTCGAATGTAGACGGACCGAGCACAACCATGGTTTATCATCCGCGAAAGAAGGTCGACCAGAAACTACTGGCGCCGTCTGTGACAAGCGGCCGGTCAATTGTCGGTCAGCCAGTTTTTCAGGCGTTGAAACATCGACTCGTCGCTCTTCGCTGCGCTGTCTACGCCTGCTCCGCGACGGCTGCGACCGCTCCGCTCCGGCTCCGCGTTACCAGTACCCTCCTCTTCTCCTGAACTGGAGCAGCGGAAGCCCAAATGGCCGCCACGGTCCCTAGGGTGGAGGCCGACGCGGTACGCCGCCCGCACGAACAGAGCGGGGTTGCCCCAGCCGCCACCGCGGATGACCCGGAGTGCAGACGATGGGTCCTCCTGACGGAGTTGGTCGTAACAGTCGCACCATTCCCACACGTTGCCCAACATGTCATACAGGCCCCAAGGATTCGGAAGCAACTGAGCAACGTCGTGGGTCGCTCCCTGCGCATTTGCTGAGTACCATGCGATCTGCTGTAACTCGCCCTGCGTCGCAGGATCATCCGGATCGAAATCTCCGGCGTAAGTGGCCGCTTCGCAGCCCGCCCGACAAGCGTATTCCCACTGCGTTTCCGATGGCAAACGCAACTGCAGACCAACGATTTCACTAAGCCTTGCCACAAATTCGGATGCCTGGTTCCAGTCCACCGTTTCCACCGGGCGGCGATCTCCTTTGAACCTGCTGGGGTTGTCACCCATCACGGCTTCCCACAACGATTGCGTGCAGGGCGTTTCGAACAGCCAGAACCCATTCGCGAGAGCGACTTCATGTTGGGGGCCTTCATTGCTGTAGCGTCCTTTTTCTGATTCCGGTGAGCCCATCAGGAACCTTCCAGGCGGCATCCAGCGGAGACGCTGTCTAACCTCTCCATGCGTTTTGCAAGGCACTGTAATTTCGGCCCAAAGGCCGAACTGATCGCGTCCAACACGGCTAGCCCAGGGCGGACGCGGTGTCTGACAAAGAAACACTTCTTCCAGATCGGTTCGCAGGCGGACGATTGGTCCCTGCGGGACCGGTGCGTATTCGACATCACGGTCCGTCAGCCGTAGCAACCGGTCTTCGCTCGCTTGTTCGCTGTCTCCGGCCGGTTCCGCTATCGGCCTGCGCCCGCGAACCGCTCGCTGCGACCTCACCACCTGTGGCCTCCGGCTCTCTTTCCATTCCTGGACTCTTGGCTCACTGCCTGAACTGGAGCAGCGGAAGCCCAGGTCGTTGACACGGTTGCCGGGGCGGTCGCCATACCGGTACGCCGCCCGCACGCCCCGCGCGGAAGAGCCCCAGGAACCACCACGGACAACCCGGTCCGTAGACGATACACTCCTCTTGTGCTGCGGGTCCGCAATCAGCTCCGGGGTATAGCGACGACCGCTGTAGTCACGGCACCATTCCCAGACATTGCCCAGCATATCAAACAGGCCGAAGCGATTCGGACGCAACTGTCCGACGTCGTGCGATTGCCCCCCGGAGTTGCCTCCGTACCACGCGATGTTCTCGAGGACTCCGTCATCTGCATACGTCGCCGACTTAGTACCCGCTCTGCATGCGTATTCCCACTCAGCTTCCGTCGGCAGCCTCAACGACAGTCCCGGACAACACTGACATAACCGTTCGTGGAACTTCTGGCAGTCATCCCAACTGACATTTTCGACAGGCCGCCGAACCCCTTTGAAGCGGCTGGGATTCTGCCCCATCACGGCTTCCCACAGTTCCTGTGTGCAGGGAGTATCGAACAACCAGAATCCGCGACTGATCGTGACAGGTTGCTGCGGAAGTTCGTCCATGTTTTGTCCCGCCTCAGAGGCGGGTGATCCCATCAGGAACTCACCCGGTGGAATCCACCGCATTCGCTGCCTTACGTCGCCAATAACGAACTCGGCCCACAGACCAAATTGGTCACGTCCCCAACGATCGGCCCATTCAGGAGCAACCCCGTCGAGCCAGAAACGTTCGCCCGAGTTGTCATCCGGCCATTCGTCTAACGAATCGATGACAATCTCTGGATTCTTCAGCCGGATCGTGGCCAGCGGAGAACTCCGTGCCGGTTGCTCTCCCCGCCGTCGAAACTCGAATTGTCCCCCAACCTGCCAAATCCTGATGGACTGCATTGGAGCATCCTGAACACCAGCAAGAGCGGGATCGTAGCCTTTTGGGGCAGGATCGTCAGGACAAAGTCGGTGCTGTAACCTGTGCAGGGCTGGGAGCCTTTCGAACGCGTCTGCCGACAACAATGGCGACACGCGAATGAAGAAGTCTGCCCGTTCGTCGGCGTCTTCACCATGCACCTTCACCACGTTCCATAAAGTATCAAACCAATCTCTGACGCGTCGACGATCGGAACTGTTCAGCAACTTCCATGACTCGGCCGAGAGATTGGAACATTCGGTGATCCGGATTCCTTCATATTCCCCCTTGTGAAACGCCTGGATAAGCTCCCACGCCAGTTGGGACAACTCATCGCCGGCAATTTGGATCTGAAACCGTTCTGCCTGATCACGAGACAACCCCGCTGCAGTACAATGATCGGAGCTTCCCTTCGAACAGACCTGCCAAACCAACGACTCCAGTCCAGGATCGCGAAGGCCTTCTACAAAAAGTCTGCGCACTGCGCGGACCAGCTGCGGCTCAATGCGTACGGCTTGCGAGAGTAAGGCCAACAGTCGTTCTCGCGCTGCAACAGTTTCCTCCTCACTGGGAGTTGGACCGAGCGAACTGAATCGATCCCACTGAACCGGTTGCCACAAGGCAGTCATCTGCCCGGGAAGGTGGTCCACTCGGCAGGGGACAAGAGCCAGCATGCGACATTGTCGGTCCACCCAGCTTCGCCCCAGACGTTCCCAGATTTTCTCCGCAAGGCAGGAAGTCTGGTCGAGGGTTCCCAAATCGCTAAGTGCAAGGATCGTATCGCCCGGAGCAGGATCCATCGGCGATCCTTCAAGTTCTTCGGGCCATTGAATCCATGGCTGCTCATGACGTTCACGCAGGATACTGACGCTTGTACCGCTGTTGGGAAGTAACCGTTTAAGTTGCTTTGCGATCTCACGCTGGTCTTCGCGATAAGGAATCAGTCGGCGGGCCAGGTCAATAACAACATGAAGACGTTCGCCCCACGTGCGTCGATTGAGCCGGGGGACCCGATCAAGATCACGCGCCTGACTAAGTTCGGACACCAGACGGTTGATGTCAATCATACGTCCTGGGCGAGCCAGTTCGGTTTGGTGGCGTAGTCGGGTAAGAACGTCGGTAAACGTTGCCAAAGGAGCAAAAGGCTGAACGACTACGGGCACGGGAGGTGAATCTGCCGTAGAGGGCGGATTATCGCCTTCCGAACCATAATCTGTGTCGATCAGGCGACCGTATTTGGGCTTGCGGTCGAACCAGAGACAAGGCTGCCAGAACGGAACACCTGGACGGGGCTGAACCTGCTTAGAATCACCCTCTGTTTCCTCTTCCTCCGGAGGCGCATCCTCCTGCAGAATGTCGTCAGTCAGGACGCTCCCGGTTTCTTTCGCGGCAGTAGGTTGATGTTCAAGTCCCAATTGTTCAGCTACGTAACTGTAGACAGCCACACCGCTGGATATTGCCCGCACGAGATCCGCCCGGCTGGCCACAGTCTGCTTCATGACCCGGCTCCAGACTGCTTCTTGAGGGCAAAGTCTTTTAGCAGGTTTAGCAACAGAAGCTCGTCTTCGCCCTCCCTGATGAGATTCAGAATTGCCCGCACAAGATCAAAATACTCGGCCTGACCCGGACGAGGTCGTGGCGTTCCGAGTCGATCTGTGACCAGCATTTCCGCAGCCTTGGTGAGAAGTGTATCGGACGCATGTCTAAAATGCTGCCTGCCTCGCTTTACCAGCAGCTGCTTGAGTTCGCTGACGTCTTTGGGCAGTTCCAGATGCAGAACAAGACAACGCCGGATGAAAGCGTCTGGTAGGATGCGTTCCTCGTTGGTTGTGACGATGACAAGCGGAGCTGGATCACTCATCGATACCAGGGCACACCCCTGTGGTCGGAATCGCCCGGAGCCCAGGGCTTCCAGTAGTCCGTTCGGCAAATCGGTGTCTGCCTTGTCGATTTCGTCAATTAACACGACGCGACCATTGTCCGAATGCGTACCGGGGAACACCTCGGGAATCTCAAGGCCGTGAGCCTCGCAGTGCTTCTTTGCACCGTTCCAGTCAAAGCCCCACCACAGAGGTCCAGGCTCAATAAACCGACTGATATGTAACTGCGATCGCACTGCTTCAGAGTCTAGTTTCAGCACGCCACAAATCTGCGCTTCCGCCAACCGGCGAACAGTGTCAAACTGCCACAGCAGATCGCGTGATTCGCTGCGTGCATCCACTGCGTAGGAAACGAGCGGTCGCTGAAGCGCAATCGCTGCTGCTGCTGCGAGCTGTGTCTTGCCGACCCCGGGATCTCCGCGCACCAGTAGTGGACGTCCGGAGGCGAGCGCCGCCTTCACTGCCAGACGACTACGATTTCCTGGGTCATCGAAAACGTGAACCTGCTCTGGGACACCCGGACCCGTATTCAGAACGATGGGCTCGTCGCTATCAAGCCGCCGGAAATTGTCCGGCGAAAGCGAAGGACGCGAATTCGTCACGAGGATTGTTCCTTTCCACGATTGAAGAGACGAGAGACGAACTCCAGTGCGGTGTCCTCGTCATCGCGAAAATCGGCAAGCGGGTTCAATTCGAAAAACAGCAAAGCAGGAGCGTGCTTCCGCACCATTTGTAGCAGAGCATGCAGCTTTTCCCGCTTCGCTCCAGATGGTTGTCTAATCACGCAATAGAAGACGGCCCCGGACAACTCGCTGGCGTCATTTAGCGGTCGAGTTGACTTGTACCATTCCCGTGCTTTCCCATCCACCTTGCGATTGATGCGTCCCGCCCAGTAGCGAATCCTTGCTTCTGGCGTGTCTTCAAGTTCCACAGGCTGGTCGAGGTCAAGTTCAATCTGACTGGCCAACTCTTTCAAGATCTGAGCAACATCTTCTTCTGGCGACGGTTTCCCCAGTGGAGCCGCAACGAACTTCAACAACCCGTGCCCAGCGACGCCTTTGGATCCGTCTTCGTTCGATGGTACGAAAGTGGGCTCCAGTCCGTGGGCACTCTTGACAGCCACCTCAGCCCCGATGTGATTCGCCACGGCTCCGATAACAGCAGATTTCTTGTCTTTGAACTTCGCGACAAGTTGACTAAGCAGGGGCCGTGGAAACAGCCTCCTTGTAAGGAGCATCTGCACTTTCTCAATAGCTTGTGCATCCGGATCCTTCGTGCTCGGATTCTGTGCAAGACCGGACAAGTCGAACATCGCGTTACTGTAAAAGCCAGACGTTGGCTTCTCACCATCAAAGAGTAGAAACGTTGCAGTCCTGATTTCGTCGGTGTTGCCATTCGGAAGTCTAAGTGTCGCTAGGATCTGATTGCGAATTTCGGACGAAACCACTGACGCCAGGATCGCACAGAATTCCTCCACCGCCGCTTCGATTTTCCTTTTGAGACGTTCCTCGAAATCGGGGTCCGTGGAATCGGAGGGCTCATCAGGTTTTCTCTTCGGCGCGAATGCCTTCATTGCTTCCGAAATAAGCCGCACCGCCGCGACGAATCCATCGTCTTTCGGGCTATGTTTCGTGATGGGCTTCAGGTTGCGGGGAACTCCCTGTATGTGAGCGAGTTCTTTCGGAAACGTTGCAACTGGCTTGAGAGCAATGGGAATGACGAGAGCCGCTCCTTCACGTTCACGTTGAAGTGCTCGTACGGTTTCCACAAGGCGACAGAAATCTGATGCAATGAAGTCAGGACTGACCAAAAACAGGATTACATCTGCCTGATCAAGTTCTCGAAGAATCTCTGGCTTCCATTGGCTACCCGCTGAAATTTGCCGGTCGTACCAAGTTTCAATGAGATTGCTTTGCCTTAGATCCGCGAGGTGCACATTCAAGCGATTAAGTTCCTTCTCGTCTTTGTGTGAGTAGGACAGAAAGACTCGCAGCTTGTTCGTCGCCATAGTTGACTTTCGAGGAGAAATCGGGCTGATATCCTCTGAATGACCGTCGCCTGCCGAGGAACGGCCGTGTCTTGTGCGACAGCAAAGCAAGAAGTGCTTTGGCAAATAAGGTACCCTCATTCGTAGGGAGCCGCAACGCACGGGCATTAGTGATCGAAAACCGCACGGCACGGACCCGCCGAGCACTTCCGTAGGATATAACGGATTCCCGCCTACACAGGCCGAAAACGGTGCCGTCGATTCGCTTCTTAGGCGAGAACACGCGGCTTGAAAGCGAATAGCCGAAGACTGCTGAATCGCAGGCAGGAATCTTGCTCGGAGGACTGACGTCCTGCCGCTCGCCTTTCCTGGCGATGGCTACTTTCCAAGCCAGCTGGTGACGCGGGCTTTTTGGTCGTCGGAGGGTTTGTCCGCGAAGCGAAGTTGCCAGCGTTGAACGGTTTCCGGTGTCAGTGTGACTTCCAGAGTCCGCAGTTCGCCGCGGCGGGAAATCAGGACCTTCACTTTGGATCCGACGCCCAGCTGATTCAGCTGGTCTCGCCACGTTTTCACACTCGCTCGGTACTGATTGAACGCCAGGATTTCGTCATCCACGTTGAACCCCGCCTTATGCGCGGTCGAGCCATTCGTGACGCCGGAAACCATCAATGAACCGGTGGTTTCGTTGGTCTGGATCCCCAGGGAAATCGGGCCCTTCTTCGAAGCATCGGCCTTCGCGTCTTCTGGCTTCGCTGGTTCTTCAGGAAGCTGCAATCCGTACCAGTTCAGAGCCTGCTGGTAATTCAGTTCATTGATCGAATCCACATGCTCCGCAATCCAGCCGGTCATATCCGTTCCGGCCACTTCGCTGACGACGGCTGTGAACTCGGAATCTGAATATCCTTTCGGTCCGGCATGTCGCTGATACAGCAGTCGCATCACATCATCGAGACTCTTCGCGCCGGCGGTCAGTTCGCGAATCTTCGCGTCCATTAGAAAGCCGACGACGCATCCTTTGACGTAGTAGCTCACACGAGTATTCGCGCTGTTTTCGTCGGGGCGATAGAACTTGATCCACGCATCAAGGCTTGATTCCGAAAGAGACTGCACGGTACGCCCGGTGCTTCCCTGAAGACGCTCGATGTTCTTTGAAAATCGTCGAAGGTAGGCGTTGCGATCAATCAAACCTGCTCGAACCAGCATCAGATCTTCGTAGTAGCTGGTGATGCCTTCCGCGACCCACAACGTTCGAACATTGTTTTCTGTCTCGTAGTTGTAAGGTGACAACGCAGCCGGTCGAACTCGACGCACGTTCCAGGTATGGAAGAACTCGTGGCTGACAAGGCTGAGCCAGTCTTCGTACTTGTCTTTGTCTCGAAAGTTCCATCGGCTGGTCATGATGAGTGTCGAGTTGTCGTGTTCCAGCCCGCCACTGGCTTCGGCAATCACGTTCAGAAAACTGTAACGCGAATACGGAACCGTGCCCCAGAACTGATGCTGCTGAGCCACAATGCGCTGGACGTCGGCAGCAGCTTTGGCAGTATCCCACAGACTGCTGTCGCCCAGTGAGGCAAGCACATGACTTGCTCCGCCGACCGCAAAGTCCTGAATGACAGGGTTACCACACAACACGGGTGCATCAACAAGCTCATCGAATGTCGAAGCCAGATACGTGTGCGCCTTTCCTTCCACAGCGTTCATTGATGTCACGGAACGATTCCAGTGAGCAGGCAGGTTGAACTGAACCTGGTGCGGCGTCGCAGGAGCACCGGCAACGGTCAGAAACGTGGCGGCTCCACACAGGATCGCCATGTCATCGTCGACCCAGTTCGTCCGAACAGACATCTCGCGGCAGTAGACTCGCCAATGCACTTTCACATCTTTGCCCGGAACGCATTTGACCTGCCAGTGGTTCTTGCTGGACTTGGTAATGCTGACGGGAACTTCGGCGGTGGAATCCACCGTCACGTGATCGACGTGTCGGGAGTACTCACGAATGATGTACGAGCCGGGCGTCCATGTGGCCATCATCAGATCCACGGTGTCCGTCGCAGGAGCTGGAATCGTCATCGTCACATTGACGTAATGAGCAGCTCGATCATCAAAGCTGACCTGGTACTGCAGCGGCGCAGGTGCCTGAGCCTGGCAGGTGGCTTCGAGAAGAAACAAACAGCAGAGTACAGCGGTGACAATGTGTCGCATGAATACGTCCGTTTCAGCAGAGAATTCGATGGGGAGGGCAATTTACCCATCAACCCAACGCCATTCCACGAGTATTTCTGCCGACTCGGTGTTTTCGGTTTGCGGGGAGATTGTGTAGCGGAAGGGCGCGCCCTTCCGCTAATAACTACTCTTCCGGCGTCTTGACCCCGTAGAAGATCAAATTCGCGATCTTCCATTCACCGTCCTGCTTAACGAGCGTGAAGTGGTCGTAACCGTATTGAACGCGAGGGCCTGCGGTCAGCTTCCAGTAGACCACGGCTCTGGCCAGTTCGGCTTCGAAGGTTATTGTGGTCTTTACGGGTACCTCCACTGCTTTGAACATGGCCATCTTGTGATAAGTGGCCTGAGTCGTCACGAAGGGGTTCTTCATCTGAGTGTATAGTTCGCCCGTTCGAGTCACTTCCTGGATGACGGCGTCATCGGCAAAGCAGTTCCCATAGTCTCGCATGCGCTGATCGGACCAGGATTTGAAGTAGTCTTTGATCAGTTTTTCAACCGCGGGCTTCTCAGGGTTTTCATCGCCTGCTTTCGCGTTCTTTGGCGCCGCTTCATCGAGACTGCCTTCAGAAGTGGCTGCGACCAAAGTAATGGGCGACTTCACCGCGGAGAGAGCGGGCTCCAGGCTGACCATTTGCCACACGGTCAGATAGTCGACGACAAACTGATGCACATACGCCGTATCAACAACCTTGTCCCCGATCTTGGAACCGAGCGGTGGGACATGGCAAAAGGCCACGGTGCCCAGCTTCTTTTTTCGCTTCAACACTTCCAGCGAATAGAGCGTTTCTTCGCACAGATACTGTCCGGCGTTTTCGGACTTCCGCATGGAATAGCCCTTCTCCTTCAACGCGGCAATGACTTTTTCCGCAGGAAACGCCGAGCTGTATTCCGTCGGTCCATCGCCAGCGATCAGCGGCTGAGTGGGCAGGCTTCCTGCGTTATCCGGTATTCGGCCTCGCTCGTTTCGAGCACGTGTCTCAATCGCAAACGCACCCGGTGCTCCCTGGCCGAATGAGAACACAGCGACTGGCTTCAGGGAATCAATCTGTGCTTCAATCTGCTTGATCGGTTCGCCCCAGACAACCGGAAGCTGCACGGCCACAATTCGGTGACCATTCCATTCGGTTTCATTGAGAGTCTTGATCGCTTCCCATGAAGGATTCGGCGGCCGCTTCTCCCCGAACGGTTCAAAGCCGGTGAGCAGAATCACAGGAGGATCGCTGGCTCGCACTTCGGCGCCCGACATCACAACCCCGATCAACATGATCAACATCATCAGTGCCGCAAATCCCGCTGGCACGGTTCGAACGACGAAGCGTGAGGACTTTTGCAACAGCGAAAGAGTCAGACTGAACATCGAACAACTCCAGAAGCAACAGAGCATTTTCACGGGTGTTCCATCAGGGCTATGAAGAGGGTTCGTCATCCCCTCGCAGGCGGGAATTCAGAGCCGAAAAAGCTGGGTTCCCACCTGCGCGGGAATGACGGTTCAACCCAAAATGTTGGTATGACAAACCACCGGTGGCTTATTCTTCAAACATTTCACGGAAACGTCGATCCATCTCTTCCTGCGAAACATCTTCAATGTGTGTCGCGATCGTCCAGATGTGTCCCCACGGATCCGTCAGAGTTCCGCTGCGATCGCCATAGAACTGATCGCACAACGGTCGCAGTTCCGTCGCCCCCGCTTCAATCGCGCGATCGAACACGTCATCGACGTTCTCGACGTACAACAGCATCGTGACGGTTGTACCATTGCGACTTTGAGGACCCAGGAAGTCCATTTCCGGATGTTCATCCGCCAGCATCACGCGGGATGATCCGATGCTGATTTCCGCATGCCCGACTCTGCCATCCGAACCGACGAGCTTCATGATCTCTTTGGCACCGAACACTTTGGCATAAAACGCCATCGCTTCCTGAGCACCTCGAACCAGAAGGTACGGAGTCACAGAATGGTAGCCTTCGGGAATCGCCTTCACGGGACCGGACATTAGAATTCTCTCCGATGTTCTGACGAAGTACGTTGTACGATCAACTGCCCGTCCGGGCAAAATGGCTGGTACAGCAGGTCAGCGGGATGAGCATGGCTCGTGCCTGCAGGCTGGAGTTTGCATGATTTCCATTCAACAGATTCAGTTCACCTATCCCGACGGACCATTCTCTCTGGAGATCCCGCAACTTGCTGTCGAGACAGCGGAGTCTGTTGCGATTGTTGGTCCGAGTGGTTCCGGGAAGACGACGCTGCTGAACATCGTCGCAGGTATTCTGACAGTCCGGCAGGGAACCGTCCAGGTAGGAGGCACCACGGTGACTCAGCTGAACGATTCTGCTCGTCGCCTCTTTCGCCTGCAGAATATCGGACTCGTGTTCCAGGACTTTCAGCTGCTGGATTATCTGGACGTTCGAAACAACGTTCTGCTGCCCTGTCGAATTCACCCCAAAGTCCGACTGACAACCGCCCTTCGCCAGCGAGCGGATGAGTTACTGACGGCCGTCGGTCTGATGCCGCTGGCCAGTCGTTCCGTCACCCGACTGTCGCAGGGTGAACGTCAGCGAGTGGCTCTGTGCCGGGCCTTGTTGTTGTCGCCACAGGTGGTTCTGGCCGATGAGCCCACAGGAAATCTGGATCCCGTGAATGCTCAGAAGATTGTGGAGCTGCTGCTGTCGGAAGCGAAACGATCGAATGCCACGCTGATGATGGTGACTCACGATCACACGCTGCTCAGCCGGTTTGATCGCGTGATCCCCTTTGAACAGTTTCTTCGACGAACGACTCCTGCCCAGGAGACGGTTCGATGAGGCATGCGTTTTTCCTGGCGGTTCATTCACTGTGGTGGAACCGCGGTCGGTCGCTCACGATCATTCTTAGCCTCGCCATCACGATCTGGCTGCCAGTCACAGTTCGCCTTGCGCTGCGACAGTTTCAGCAGGAAATTTCCGCGCGAGCCGCGTCGACGCCGCTAATCGTTGGCGCGCGGGGAAGCCGGATCGATCTTGTTCTGCATGCACTGTATTTTGAATCGGTGCCGCCCGCCGAAGTTTCCATGAAGGATCTTGAACAGACCACGGAGTCAGGTCTCGCGATCGGAATCCCGCTGCATATTCGTTATCGAAGCCAGTCGGCTCCTGGTCTTGATGGGGCCCCGATTGTCGGCACGTCACTTGAGTACTTTGAGTTTCGAGGATTGCGGCCCGCTGAAGGTGCCCTGCCCGCGTTGCTCGGGGAATGCGTTGTGGGCTCGGAGTATGCGCGGCTGGCTGGACTTAAGGTCGGAGACTCCGTGCTGTCTGCCCCGCGGAATGCGCTGAACCTGGCAGGCGATTATCCGCTGAAGATGCAGATCACCGGCATTCTCGAGCCGACTCAGTCACCGGACGACAAGGCGATCTTCACGGATGTTCAAACCGCGTGGGTCATTGACGGAATTGGACATGGTCACCAGGAAGTTTCGAAGAACACCGATCCCGCTCTGCTGCTTCAGCGCGAAGATGAGAACGGCAACCGTAAGGATTCAAAAACCTTCACGGCCAACGCCGGCGTTCTTCCCTTCACGGAAATCACCGACGCCAATCGGGACTCGTTTCACTTTCACGGCGAACCCGGCGACTTTCCGCTGACTGCCATCATTGTGGTCCCGGAAACGGAGAAAGCTCGAGTTCAGATTCTTGGTCGCTTCCAGAGTTCGGATTCGGAAGCTCAGTGCATTAAGCCGCCGGATGTCATCGACGAACTAATGAGCATGGTCTTCCGGATTGAACAGTTGGTCTGGGCCTGTTCGGTCGCTGCACTGGTCGTCACGCTGTTGCTGCTGGGACTGGTTCTGAACCTGTCGCTGCGATTGCGTGCCGCAGAAATGCAGACGATGTTTCGACTGGGCTGCAGTCGCGGCACGATCTGGATGCTGCAGACGGCCGAGATCCTGGTCCTCCTGGCCTGTGCCTCCCTTCTCGCACTCACCGGAAGCTGGCTGACCGTAACACTCGGATCAGATGCGATCCGAACCCTGCTCTACTAAACTCCCCAATCAACTGAACGCCGAAAACTGAAACCTGAAAACTGTTAACTGAAAACTGAGAACTATCATGGCCAAATCCCACGGAAAAAAGTTCGTCGACATCGTCGACATGGCACGCAAGCAGGTTCAGGAATGCACGATTGAAGACATGATTCGTCGTCGCGATGCTGGGGATCGTTTTCTGCTGATCGATGTGCGTGAAGAGAGCGAATACGCAGCCGGAAGAATCCCTGGCGCCATTCACATCGGCAAAGGCGTCATCGAACGTGATATCGAAGAGAAAGTCCCGGACCCGGCCACACCGCTGGTGCTCTACTGCGGCGGCGGCTATCGCTCGGCCCTCGCTGCGCTCAACCTGAAACTCATGGGCTACACCAGCGTCATCTCCATGGACGGCGGCTTCCGCGGCTGGAATGACCGCGGACTGGAAGTGGATCGCAGCCCGAAGAGTTAGTCCACGATACTGAAGGTTGCTGAAGTCGCCTGCGTTCCTCACCTTGCATTCGGAGTCTGAAATATGTTCTCCAGCATCGCTGCATCCTCATTCCGCCGGACCGCTGCTTTGTTGTTTCTCTGCAGTTGGATCGTGCTCACGCAGAATTCTGCAGCAGCACTAATAACGATCAACGCAGTTGACGAAGAAGCGACGCTGGTTCGCGTTCAGACGAAATCTGGAGGACCATACGTTGGCGAACTTATCGCGGACAAACCAGACGTCATTGAACTGTTCGACTTCGTGTCCAACAAAACCGTATCCGTGCAAAAGGTTTCGGCAACGCGAATTGAGAACCCGATCAGTCTGGATGATGCAGTTCGGTCTGCCGGCATTGTTCCCGTGCTTGGCAGAAAGCTCAGCCTGATGTCGTCCAGAGCTCCGGCCAAAGGAAAGATCGCAAAGATCAGCCCTCAATTGATCTATCTCAACCTTGGCGAATCCAGCGGAGTAGATGTCGGTCAAAAGGTACAGGTCTATCGCAATGAGGGCGACATTGTCGATCCCGATACCGGCAAGGTGCTCGCTGCCGAACGACCAAAGATCGCAGAACTTGAGATCACTGAAGTCAGCGAAAATGTTTCAAAAGCAAAACTCCTTGGAGACCTGGAAGTCAAACTGCAGGTCGGTGATGAGGTGGAGCTTCCTCAGTCTCGACTTGTGGTCGCGGTATGCCCCCCATCCAGCGATGACGGCAGTGTGGATGATGCTGGCATTAGCCTTGCCGAAGAGTTAACGACTGCACTCGTTCAGCGAAAGATCTCCGTCGTTGAGCGAAGCGCGCTGGAGACGGTGCTCGCCGAATTGCTGGCACAGAATACGGTCCTCTTTGATGAAGACTCGGCACAGAAGCTGGGGAAGCTCACCGGTGCCACGATGGTGCTGACGGGAAAAGTCGTTGCGGAGAAGTCATCCGCGAAAGTGCATCTGCGCCTTGTCGACGTGTCCTCGGGCGAGATCCTGATCGCCGTTTCCTCGACTATCAAAGCCACTCCCCGAATCTCGTCAGCAAATACGGGCGACCCGAACTCGAAATCGTCGGTGAAGGCCGGTTCGTCGACAGGCAAAGACTTCGACATTCTTGGGAAGACCCGACTCATGCCGAGTTATCTGACTGCCACAGCAGCTCTTGAGAAAGTGACCGATGGTGGCCTCCGTTTTCAGGGTGTCCGAAAGAACGACGACTATTCCAACAACCTCATCATGACGAAGGATCGAAACCTTCTTGATCGCAACTTTGTTTTCGAGGTCCTGGTGACGTTTCAGCCCAATGATGGCATTGCCCATATTGGGTTTGGAACCGGTCGGCAGGAACCTGGTGCGAACCGACGTGAGAATTCCACGTTCTTGCGATTTCATTCTCCGGACTTCGGCGAGGGCAAAGTCGAGCTGGCAACATCCGAAAAGGCGAGCGTTGTCATGGGCACGGTCGCGCAAAAAGGAGTTCACCGAGTTTGTTTCACCAAAGAAGGAGATAGCCTGACGATCCTCGTGGACCCGGAAAATGATGGACCATCCGACGATGATTTCGAAACCGTCATTTCAAATGTTCGAGAACAGCTTCCGTCACTGACCTCCAAGAATGCTCAGCTGTTTCTCGGCGGAACCGCCACCTATACGGCCACTCGTCTGAAGTTCATGAAGTAGCCCAAAATTACCTGGCTTCTCTGTCCCACGTGACTCATCAGTTCTCGCAGATCTACATCGGGAATTCTGCGAGGCTTCATGCAGACCGTGATTTGACGACCTTGCGTTGGAGGCGGGCTTTGGCGAACAATGCGGCTCGCTAACGGTTTTACAGATTGACCTCAGGGATGGGAACGTTGCTCATGTCAGTGTCTCGGAGTGCTTTGGCTTTTCTTCTGACCTTCACAGTGTTTGCAGCATCGAGCATGGCTCAGCAGGCTGCAGATCCTCGAGTCGGCAAGAAGATCATGATCACGAAGCACGCGGCCGAGCTGAAGACTCCTCAGTCCACCGTCTGGAAGGCCTACCTGGGTGAAGTCTTCACGGTGACTCTGGCCAATGGCGAATGGCTGTGGATCAACGAAAAAGGCGGCTGGCTGTGGGAAAAGGAAACGGTCCCCTTCGACACCGCGATCGATGAGCTGTCCAAACGAGTCGTCGCGGCTGGCACGGCGGAAAACTATCAGCTGCGCGGTGTCGCATATCTGGCTCATCAGCAGTACGACAAGGCGATCAAGGATTTTTCCGAGTGTCTTCGGCAGTCCCCTCGCAACGTCGGCGCGCTGAACAATCGAGGCCAGTCGCTGTATCTTCAGGGGAACTATGACGCTGCCATTCGAGACTTCACGGAAGCGACGACACTGGAGCCTAAGAACTTTCTGGTGCTCAACAACCGCGCTCTCGCTTACATTGAGAAGGAACAGTATCCACTGGCTCTGTCCGATCTTCAGGCGGCTTTGAAACTGGTTCCGGAATATCCTGAAGCGCTGAACAACCGAGGCATCGTGAATCAAAAGATGAATCAGTCCGACGAAGCCATTCGTGACTTCACCGCGGCACTGAAGATCGATCCAAAGTACGTGGATGCTCTTGGCAATCGAGCCTACTCGTATCGACAGAAGAAGGAATACGCGAAAGCCATCGCGGATCTCGAAGCGGCTATGAAGATCAGCCCAACAACCTTCGAAGCGACGAATGACCTGGCATGGCTGCTGGCGACATGTCCTGAAGACTCCGTCCGAAATCCCGCGCGAGCACTCGAGCTGGCGAAGCTCGCCTGTGGCATCACGGAATACAAACAGTGGAACACGCTCGACACGTTTGCAGCAGCTCTCGCAGAGAACGGCCAGTTCGAAGAAGCGAAGAAATGGGCTGCGACCGCCAAAGAACTCGCGCCCGAAAAGGAGAAGGCTCGCATCGACGGCCACATGTCGGCTCTCGCGGAAATGAAGCCGATTCGGGAGTAGTGCGGGTAGAGGGCATGAACGCGGGGCGGGATTAAGATTAAGGTTAGGATTAAGATTAGGATCAGAGTCAGGGCGGAAGACCCTGCGAACCAGGCCAGTGGATCGTGTGTCGTTGGCAGGAGCCGGGTTCGTGGATCGAATTTGATCGGTCCCACCGGCAATCTCTTTTCGCGCCGACACGCCACACATGCGCCCGGAACGTACACGAGCTTCATCCGAAAAAACCGCCCTCGCGCGCGCTCGGATGATTCTGAAGGCAGACCTCTACTGGCTGCACGGTTACCCCGTGAGCAGCGAGAACGGAGTCGTTCTGTGGCAGCCGTGGTGCAACCCGGAACGAGGCTTCCCGGAGCTTGTTCACGTCGACGCAACGCTCGTCACTCGGGCTCAACAGAAGCTCGCATGGTGCCTGCGTGCGTTTTCGAAAGGGTCCGTGGCGAAGTGTGAACTTCCGGGTATTCATCCGGACTGGTTCGAACAGGCTCAGCGAATTCTTGAACACCTCGCGACACTCGTTCAAACCACACGGGTCACAAGAGCATCATTGGCGGCTGATGCTCTGGCCATGGATCCTTCCATTGCGTCAGCCTTTCATGAGCTGATCGAAACGGCCGGCACGGAAGAGCGAACATTCCTGAACTCCGTCGCCTGGGTTGATCTTACCTGTCCACAGCGGCAGAACCGCCTCTCCGTTGTGTGTGATAACTTTGACTGGCTTCGCAAACTGGTAAGCCATCATCGGTCGATCGGACCATGGTCTGCTTTACAGCTGGTTCGAATGATGGAAGAAGATGGTCCAGCTCCCTGGGCATGGTTGCCGAAAGCTCTTGAAGCCCCAGGTTGTTTTGACGTTCCGACATCCGATCTAACGCGTTACGTGGAATCACTGAAAACGTGGCTGAGCAACCGCCAGAATCCCCTGCCCCAGCCTCCCGATACTCAACTGGCGAATCATCTCCTGACGCTGATCTCCCGGCTCTTTGAATGTCGAGCCTCACACCGTCGTATCGTTCTTGAACTAGCTCCATACTTTCTGCGAGCCAACGCCACTGCGATCAGTAGTCCACCGTGGCAGTTCCTGCAGGAGCGAATTCTGCCCCTCATCACGACGATCCAGAAACAATCGCACCATTGGAATCAGGCCGAAGAAAAAACCTGGTGCGAACTGGCAATGCAGGAACAGAGCCTGCTCGACCGAAACACCATCTACGACATGCCCTTCTCGGATGTCATCACCAACCTGGTCTCGCTTGCCGAGTATGCTCAGCCCGCACTGATTCGCAGTGTTCGAAATGTCCTGCAGACTTTGGAAGACGCTCACGCCGTACGAAGTTCGTCCTCATTTGATCCGGCATGTTTCTTCTTTCAGATCCTGCTGCTTCGCGAAAGCGCGATGCGTCTGACGATCGACGGGAACAGCCGCAAATTGTGTCAGTATCTGCAAACCGTTGCCGACCATCTGAAGAACAACGCTGCTGCACCGGCGCTTTTCCGGATGTGGATGGATCACACACGACGACTGCACAACAGCCAGTTTTGCCACTGGCGCAAATACATGATGGTCCCGGCCGACACTCTTGGCGTCGGCCTCTGGCAGCCGTACCTAAGCCTGATTCAGCAAGCTTCTGATGACCCTGCCTTTGATGAGGACCACGTCTATCTGCTCGAGTCACTGCTGATGAGGCTGCCACAGAACGAAGATGTCTTTGCAACGTTCCGGCAACTGAAGCAGATCGGCGACGTCGATGCGTATACGGACAGCGCGATCGAGATCGCTCAGTCGCTTCAGTCAGAACGTTTCCCGTTCACCCTGCTTGCGAAGGCACTCTCTCAGTTTGACAAAAACTATCGAGGTGAATCCGGTCAGGTCCGCGTTCTGCAGGCTCAAATGGAAGTCTTTGGATGGCCGGACGTTCTGCCCCAGATGCTGTGCCGCAATGAACTGGGAACCGTGAAGCGGCTGCTCAGCACTCGACGACGATTGCCTTCTGAACTGCGTGCGACCATTCAGCCTGCAGCGCGACCGGAGAACCCGGCGGTTCCGTCCTGGGCGATCGAGCTGCCGGAAGTTCTTCATAGTCCAGTTGCCACACTCGCTGCGATCACTCCGAATGCTCAGCGGCTCGTTGCCAGAATGCTGCATGCCGTCTGCCCGCTGGCCTCGCGCACAGAACGGGAGATCGCTGCTCTGGAAGCACGAATCGGCTCGCATCCACAACCGGAGTTTCTTTCGCGTCGCCTGGCAAATCTTCGTCAGCGTCTGCATGACCCGGCAGTGCTTTCACCAGCAACGATCGAAAAGCTGACTCAGAAGCTTCAGCTGTGCATCAATCGTCACGTGCTTGCCGATTTCCACAAGCGGATTCAGCAGACTCTCATCTCCGTCGCCGTCCTGCATTCTCGATTGCCGGGGATTGGCGCGTATCTGAGCAATCGCCGCTACTCAGTGCTTATCGAAGGACTCATGATTCTGCAGGAACCATTCCGTTCGATGGGCTTCCGCCTGCTGCGTCTTCAGTGGAATGGAGAACACTGGGACCGCATCAATGAGCCTGAAAATCAGCGGTTCCTGAGTCTCATGGAGCGTCGTGGCATTCGAACGGCGCCATGGCTCAGCTCGGAGACACAGCTGACCACTCAGCACCAGCGTCAGACTGTTCGCATCGGATTTGAAACCGATCCTGTCGAGATTCTGCTGATGGGGCACTACTTCGATACGTGTCTCAGCCCGGACGGCTTCAACTTCTTTTCTGCCGTCGCCAACGCTGTCGACGTCAACAAGCGAATCCTGTTTGCTCGTGATCAGCACAACAGGGTTGTCGGTCGGTGCCTTCTGGTGCTTGGCGATTCCGGGATGATCATGACGTATCATCCGTATTGTCATGAGAACGACTTTCCGATGGACCGACATGTCGCCAGCATTGCGTCGAAGCTGGCTGCGGACATGGGAACCGTCGTGGCTCAGCACGACACCGTGTCGTCACTGGTTGCTCCTCGCTGGTACGACGACAGTGCTCGCGATCTTGGTCAGTCGATCACCAGCAAGGATTCGCCTTTGCTGCTGGGGCTCCAGACCGTTGCGGAAGACAATGTCGTGCAGACGCTTCAAGCGGCATTCAGCCTCGATGGGCTGACCGTCGCTTCGCTCAGCACGGTTCTCCGACTGCCGGTGCTTTCGGAACGGCCAATTCTCGTTCGTCCCCTGATTCCATTTCTCCGCCAGTTCGAAAAGCATCTCTCATCGGAGACACTTCTCCGAGCTGCAAACTGTGCGCACCAGTGCGGTGCGAAAGACTTTGCGGCCGAGATGCTTCTGAAGTATTCGATGGACTTTCTGACGACCGACATTCGACGCTGCGGGATTCCAAACAGAAACCACTTCGAACTGATCGACGCTCTCACAACTTACGACGCCTCTCGTGCCCTTCGAATTCTTCGGGCAACGCGAGGACGGGAAGTCAGAGACGATCAGGAAGAAACCCTCAGCGGACGGCTGCGGGCTCTCAGCGTTGCACACGCAGCACTCGGCCGGCGAGAACTGGCGAAGTCGCTGCTTCAGAAGATGGGCACTCAGAACGGCGCTTAGCAGCCGGTTGAAAAACCTTCGTCATTCCCGCGCAGGCGGGGATCCAATGGCTCCGGAGCTTTAGCGGAACGGCGCGAGCCGTCCGGTGTTGACCAATAAGCTCCAGCAGACTCACCGGAGGGCTTGCACCCTGCCGCTACGAGTTGAATCGGCCGCCGGCTTCGATCATGGGCATGATCTTTTCCAGTCGACGCTGGCGAGTCTCGGGCTTCTTTGCCTCGGAGATGTACTCCGCATATTCACGCCGACAGGACTTGCTCATTGCATCGAAGTTCCTGCGAGCCTTCGCGTTCTTCTTCAGCGCCGACGCCAGTTCGGAAGGAACATCGATGGGCTTGTCGCGGTCGGGCTTGATCGCTTCGCCGTTGTCCGCCAGTGCAATCGCTTCTTTGATGTAGCTCAGGATCAGCTTCCGATCAATCTCTTTGGCGGACTGAAATCGCCACTGCCTTTGAGCCTTCGTGCGGCCTTCCTGAGCATTCATCAGGCGCTGCTTTTGATCCTTCAGCAAAGCGCCCTGGAAGAACCACAGTCCAAAATAACTCTTGAACCCATTGATTCCGACGACGTTCTTGCCGTTCCGACAATAAACCAATGCACCCCATTTGATGGTTTCGTCCAGCCCTGTGGAAAGAAGGATCTTGCGAAGCTGGCCAAGTTCCTCATTCCATGCCGGAGCTTTTTGCAGAAAGTCCTCAGCAGAACTCGCCGTTCGCATAGGTCGTTCCTTGTCGATTGTCGTTCGCTGCCGGAAACATCATTTGCTGTTCGATCGGCTCTTGAAATACCAGGAGATACCGGCGATGAGGATGCCGACGCCGAGCGCTCCCCAGGCGACCGGATCGCCTTCCGTCAATCCGTTAATGAGGCTACTCAAGCCACGACGTGCCAGCATTGCGGTGGGTTCCATGCGGTTTGCTCCAGAGAATACCTGTTCATAAATTCCATGGCACCACAGGTCAGGTGATGCTTCGTACTTGGGAGTGATGTTAAGCGACCCGCATTAATGTTCACAAGTGGAGTATTCCGGCAATCAAACATCGTTCGCCGTCTCCCGTCCTCTATACACGAGCCAACTCCGCTGAACCGCAGGACGAAGCGTCGAAGCAGAGGTCGCAGAATTGCCTGGTCGAAAGACTTGTCGCCTTCCGCTACACTTCCGTTGACCGCATCAACCTGAGCAGAGATTAGACGCTGACCATGTACGATCTGATTGGAGACATTCACGGCTGTGCCGATGAGCTGACGGAACTGCTTCACAATCTGGGATACCGGGAAGAAGCAGGCGTGTTTCGTCATCCGACACGGCGAGTCATCTTTTGTGGCGACTTTATTGATCGCGGTCCGCGGATTCGTGATGTCCTGCGGATCTGCCGCACGATGGTCGAGCAGGATGCTGCTCTGGCCGTGATGGGCAACCATGAGTTCAACGCGCTGGCATTTCATACGCCCGATGAATCAGCACCAGGACAATTCCTCAGGAAGCACACTCCCAACAACATTCATCAGCACCAGGCCACACTGAATCAGCTCGACGAACGTGACACGGCTGCGGCGCTGGAATGGTTCCGAACGCTTCCCGCCCGGATCGAACTGGATGGTCTGCGGGCTGTTCATGCCTGCTGGGATCCTCACGATCTGAAGTTGCTGGATGAAGCGAGATCGGAATACGGCTGGATGACAACCGCGTTCCTCCAACGGGCTTCGCGCAAGGGCGATCCGATCTTCAGAGCGATCGAGCGAGTCATGAAGGGGCCGGAGATGAAACTTCCAAACGGTCTCACGATGACGGACAAAGAAGGGACTCAGCGACCATCCGCGCGCATTCGCTGGTTCGAACTTCCCAATGGTCGCACGTGTGGCCAGTACTCACTGCCCGTCGCAAACGATCAGGCACTGCATCATGTGGCCGTGCCGGAGACTGTGCGAGCCTGCCCGTATCCAACGGATGCTCCTCCGGTTTTCGTCGGACATTACTGGCTGCCGGATAAGAAACCGGCTCCACTGGCTCCGAACGTTGCCTGTCTGGACTACAGTGTGGCCAAGGACGGGATGCTGGCAGCGTATCGTTATGACGGCGAGCGAACGCTTCTTGCGGATCGCTTCGTCACGGTCCCGCGACGTTCAGCAAAGTCGCAGGCGGCAACATCCGAACATCCATGAAGCAGTACGACGTCATCATCATCGGCGGTGGAATTGTCGGGCTGGCAACGGCATGGCAACTTCAACAGCGCGCGCCATCGCTGAAGCTGGCTGTGGTCGAAAAGGAAGGATCGCTGGCCTTTCATCAGACCGGCCGCAATTCCGGTGTGCTTCATTCCGGAATCTACTATCGCCCGGGATCTCTGCGAGCACAAAACTGCCGACTGGGCAAGGAAGCTCTGGAGAGATTCTGCACGGAGCACGGCGTTGCCTGGCAACAAACTGGAAAAGTGATCGTCGCGATCCGTGAAGAAGAGTTTTCTCAGCTGGATTTGATCCTCAGCCGTGGTCAGCAGAACGGTGTTCGCTGCGAAATGATTGACCGGGATCGACTGCGAGAACTTGAACCGCATTGTGCCGGGCTGAAGGCGATTCATGTGCCGGAAGCAGGTATTGTCGACTATCCAGGTGTGTGCGAAAAGCTGGGTGAGCTGCTGCAGAAGAGTGGCGCGGACATCCATCTGAATTGCCGTGTTGACAGGATGGAACAGCAGACCGACAAAGTCCTCCTGCACTGTTCCTCCAATGTGTTTGAAGCGCGCGAAGTCATTAACTGCTGCGGGCTTCACAGCGACCGCATGGCTCGATTGAGCGGGCAGAAACTGAAGGAACGCATCGTTCCGTTTCGTGGGGAATACTTCGAGCTTCAGCCTGACGCTCAGCACCTTTGCCGGTCTCTCATTTACCCCGTCCCTGATCCTCGCTTCCCGTTCCTTGGCGTGCACTTCACTCGTATGGTGCATGGCGGAGTAGAATGCGGCCCCAATGCCGTGTTCGCACTCGCGCGAGAAGGTTACAACTGGCGAACGATCAACCTGCGGGACCTCTGGGAATCGATCACGTATCCAGGATTCCTTCGTCTGGCGGCGCGAAACTGGAAGACAGGGCTGAACGAAATCTGGCGTTCACTTTCGAAGGCGGCCTTCGTGCGAGCCTTGCAGCGGCTGGTGCCGGAGATTCGCGCGGAACAACTGACTTCCATCCCTGCCGGCGTGAGAGCTCAGGCGCTGGGACTGGATGGAAAACTGCTGGATGACTTTTTGATCCTGCGACACGAACGAGTGATCAACGTGTGCAATGCTCCGTCGCCGGCTGCGACAGCGTGTCTCAACATCGGGCGGATCGTTGCGGAACAGGTGACGGTGTCCTGAGCGCGGTGGACCGTGCGGGGCACCCTCCCCCGAGCTTGCTGGCGCTCGCTCGACCCCTCCCGAACTGCGTTCGGGAGGGGAGCGATTGAATCGCAATTTTGGAATGCGAACCCGGAAACAGTCTGCCTGGCCTTTAGCTCTGGACGGCTCGACTGAAGGCAGATCGGATTTTCTGTCGGCTGATGCCACACAGGTGCAGGAGGCAGCGAGTCACTTCCTTCCAGCCGCGAATGCTGTACGGTCGATAGAAGATCGAATGCAGGTACCAGCTAAGTGCAGTTCGATCGTCTTTCTCGGCCACGAACCATGCGGAAGTCTGCCAGACTCTGGCAATCGCCTTGCGTCGTTGCAGGACGGACACCTGATGTCCGCGAGGCGTGTCGAGCGCCTGTTGCAGAACGTTCAGACGATCCCGGCATGTGCGGTCATGGTTCTTGGAATTCGATGTGGCGCGCCAGCGATATTCTGTCAGCGGCTGCTGAAGTCCGGCAAACTTGCTGCCGGCGGCTGACATTCGAAGCCACAGGTCCCAGTCACAGGTCGTCTTCAAAGTCTCATCGTAGCCACCCACGGCCACAAGCGCTGACTTTCGAATCAAGACCGACGAGTGAGTGATAAAGTTGTCGATGATCAGGTCTTCGAAGATGTCGCCTCGAGGACATTCGCCATCGCGAAACGTCACATCGTCCACTCGTTTGGAATCTTCGAAATTCCGTGCGGCCGTGTAGACGACATCGGCATCCCCGGCGGTCGCAAGCTGCTGCTCCAGCTTCTTCGGATGCCAGAGATCATCCGCATCCAGCATCGCAATCCACTCGCCGCGCGCGATCTTTGTCGCTGCGTTGCGAGCCGACGCGTGTCCTCCGTTCTTCTGTCGAACGATCTGAATGCGATCACCATACGCTTCCAGAATCGCCATCGTTGCATCTGTCGAACCATCATCCACAACGATGATCTCGTAGTTGTCGAACGTCTGCGCGAAGACTGAGTCCAGAGCCGCCTGAATATAGGCTTCTCCGTTGTACACCGGAATGACAATCGAGACGGTCGGCGTCGAGCGAGTCGACTTTGAATCCGCGAATGCACAACTGGCTGTTGAAGCGTGATACACCGAAGGCTCAGCACTCAAAATGTTTGTTGTCATGGGAGGATCCGCCGTAGCCAGGTTGCCAGAATGCCAAATGGTCAGGTTGTCAGAATCGGAAGTTGAACCAATGATCGTTACGAACTACATCCGTCCCATCGTGCGGACAGACTGTTCCAGATGCAGCATGACCAGTAACCGAGAGAACAGCACCGGGACTTCCGTGCCATACGAACGCTGGATCATTGCTTTGGCCAGACGTGGCAGCAGGAACTGACGCTGCACGCAGGACTGCTGAGGCGGGCCTGTCATGGCAAACGAACCCAGGCGTCGAGCAAAACGCCAGATTCTTGAGCGGCGTTCAGGCACTGTTCCGACTGGCGTGGACACATATTCGAACTTCGGAAGTTCCGTGTAGAACTGGTCGATTGCTTCACTATGGAAGAGTCGGCCTTTGAAGAATTCGAACGGCAGGTTGATCAGCAGATCAAATACGGAATGACTCAGGTACGGGGCCAGGATCTGAGTCTTTCGATTCAGCATGCCGTATGGACACAGCGCGAGTTCTCTGCGAACGCGGTTGTAGAAGAAGAACGGCGCGGCGGGATTTGGAAGATCCGCGTACTGTTCCAGTTCCTGTGACAGTCGATGGACGGCGATTCCGCGATTCCAGCGGTCGTAGGCATCTTTTGTCAGCGAGTGTGGCAGATACCCTTCGCTGTCCAGCAGCCACGAACTCAGTTCGGCGAACTGACGATTGCGAAACTGGTCCAGCATTCGAGTATCGTTGTAAACACCGCAGGAGAAAATGTCCCCGGCGATACCGTCCCAGGAAGCCGCGAAGTTCTGTTCATTCAGCCAGCGTGCCACCGGAACCATCTGAGCATGCTCATCGGCACAGAAACTGGTGAGCAGATCCTTTTCCAGTTCATCAGCGAATCGGTCATCAGACTGTTCAATGATGGTGTGATTCAGTCCCAAAGCGGCCGTAATCTGCGCGGCGACTTCTGCGTCGGTGCTTGGTCGAGGCGGAGCGGAGCGAGCCGTCACGACCATAGCAGGGTTATGACCTGCTCGAACGAGTGCGTACAGAATGTGTCGTGAGTCGCGACCGGCTGACAGCGGAACGCACATACGTTCGCCGCGTTCAGGCAACATGGATTCCACGACGGTCTGGAAGCGTTCGCCATATTCGCGAACGGCCTGTTCTCGCGTGAGAGTGGAAACCGTCTGAGGAATTGCCGGAGCATGACTTGTGAGTTGTGGGCGAGACCCCGACCATTTCAATTCTGTTCCCGGTGGCAACAGCTTGATGGCACGGAACGGTGTGTCGTTTCCAACGTAGTAGCCCAGTCGCAGGAACACCGCAACCGCGGCATCGTCCAGCGTCGAATCCGCGCCAGCGTTCAAGAGGTCAATCGCTGAAGTACTGACAGCGAACCCGTTGGGGAATTCACAGTAGTAGATCGGAAGAAACCCAAAGCGATCGTTGCGAACGGTCAGGCTTCGGCCATCCCAGTCCCAGCGTGCCCACACGCCTTCGTCCTGGACAGTCCCAGGTCCGCTGCAGCTGTAGCCAAATGAAGCAACCGGCTGGCCGGTCACCTGCCATGCGTTTTCTGAGCCGCGACGGATGACAAGTGTTGCCTGATGGTCTGGATTCCGATGGAGCACGTTTCTGCTTTCGATGAAAAATCCGAGGTGTCGTGAAGGATTTTCGAAAGCCTGGCTTTTGAATGCCTAAGGGGTGTGCGGGGAATCATCCGATGCCGGAAAAATGATGTTTCCAAAAGGCAACATCGCGGCAAGGGCGGAACAGGCGCGCGGTTCCTGGTACGTTGTTCGCCGTTCTTAGTTGGGGGTCGGGGGTTACGGCGACGGCTGGCGGACACGTTCTCTGAGCACCTCGAACCACATGTCGGCTGCTCGACGCTGACCGATCGCACTGAAATGACGACGCGATTTTGCGTCGCCTCGGTTTTCACCCTTCAGCTCATCGGTGTCCGGCCCTGGACCAAAACCGGGACGAGTCCACAGTTGCTGCAGCGCGGTTCGAATACGGCCCTCGCCTTCCGGGTCGTTGTAGACGGTGGGATGATGAGTCGACAACGCGCAGAGCCAGACCGGTTCAAAGCCCCACGCATTAACGGCCGTTCGACGAATGCGTTCGATGTTCGTTACGTACTGTTCGCCCGATGTTTTCTCGATCACATCACTTTCGCCCTGCTGCCAGAGAACAGCTCGAAAGGAGCCCAGCGACTTTCCCGCGGCTTCCATGCGTGGATACAAAGTGCCTTCTGGCAACCACTGCGTTGACGATGTGCCGCCCACGGCCACATTGACGAAGCCAACAGGAAGATTCAGCTCGGTCACAAGTCGATCGCCGAGAGCCGGCCAGATAGAACCTCCATCGCTGCCATCCGGAGCTGGCTGAGGATCATTTGCAACCTGCCAGATGTTCTCGCCGACTTTCTTTGCAGCCACTCGCTTCATCGGATCAGTGACAAGCAATCGTTCGTCATTCGTATTCGTGGCGTAAGACTGACCGGCCACGAGAAAGACCTCGCCCACCCCAAACGGCTCAACGGCCGCGACCTTGTCAGGGGATTTCGAAGAGCGGACTTCCAGCCGATACCAGCCTCCCGCCGGAACTCGCACAAATGAGATCATGCCCTCGCTCAGTGAATCGTTCGGTGAAGCGTTCTGATCCTTCGATGCTTCAAACTTCAGAGGTTGCCATGATTTCTTCTGACTGGCTTCCGAAGCCACAGGAAGTGTGAGAACC
>JAEUII010000249.1 GCA_016795145.1 Planctomycetaceae bacterium | reverse complement strand
CATGACAAGCGTCGAATTAGGCGTCAGCTTTCCGACCTCAGCTCGAAGATTCTCCAGCTCCTTCATAAGTTGTCGAGCAGCCACATCCTCGGCAGCTCGAAGGTCAAGAACCGCGCTGCGTTCCTTTGGAGACCATTCCGTTGCGGGACGTTTTGCAAGCTGACGAAGATCCTCCGCGACTGATTTCTTTTCGGTACTGGGAGCCGCTTCCAGGGCAGTGATGCGAAACCGTCCGATTGTACGAGCACTGCCAAAGTTCTGTTCAAGCTGAAACTTCAACCGCGTAACCGGCTCCTGTCCAGTCTCCTTTGTCACGGTTGTAACAATTGGTTGCTTCAAAACAAAGGTCGCCGTGTGCGGCTTGCTAAACTTCGGAGCAATTGCCCAGCCTGTTCCTGCCTTTCCATCCACCGCACCAAAGACGTCCCATTTGGCCTGGGAGAAATCCGCTGTGGCTGTCGAAAACACGATCGGACCAGGAGGACGTTCGCTCTCATTGCGGTTCGCAGTCTCATCGAGCGAAACCGTGAACTCATGCAGAACAAAATTCGGCCGAACCGGATCGCCTCGCCCCGGTCCGTTGCCCGGAAGAGACTCGTGCGTCAGTGCTTCAAGTCGGAACGCCTGGATCTGCCCGAGATGACAGTCAGCAACCACTTCATACAAGTCCTTCGGAGGCGGGTCTGTGCCAACAAGCAGCACCGAGTTGTCTTCAAGGATTTCAAATTGGTCGGTGGTGCCCTGCGAACGGAAGGAAACGGGCCGCAGCACTTCCTCAGCATGCGACTGTCCGGAACCTGTCTGCTGCGTGAGCCATGTCTCGAGATCCTTTTCCAGAAGCTCTCGATGAGCCGATAGTTCCTTTTCCTTCTGCTCAATTCTGGTCTCCAGCCGGGACCGTTTGGCATCCTTCTCCGGAGAACGAATCTCCATGGATGGTCCAAGGAACGCGATGGAAGACGGCTGCTTTGGGTTCGTACGATCCGCTTCGACAGCCGTGTTGTTGAAATACGCGAGGAGGCTGTAGTAATCCTCCATGGAGAACGGATCGTACTTGTGATCGTGGCATTGAGCACACTCGAGAGTTGTCCCGAGCCAGACCGTTGCCGTCGTGTTAACTCGATCAATCAACTGCTCGGCACGAGTTTCTTCGGGAATAGAGCCGGCCTCGACGTTGGTCATAGCACACCGATGAAATCCCGTCGCGATCTTCTGGCTTTCCGTTGCGTTGGGCAGCAGATCTCCCGCAAGCTGCTCAATCGTGAACTGATCAAATCGCATGTCGTCGTTTAGAGCCTGAATCACCCAGTCGCGGTACGGCCAGATTTCACGCAGGTCGTCTCGCTGGAAACCGTGTGAATCCGCGTAGCGGGCGAGATCCAGCCAGGGCCGAGCCCAGCGTTCTCCAAACTGGGGGCGATTCAGTAAATCATCAACAACCCTTCGGTAATTCTGCTCCGATGGATCGCGAACAAACGCGGCCACTTCTTCCGGGGTGGGAGGAAGTCCCGTCAGATCCAGAGTGATCCTGCGAATCAAAGTCGCGGGGTCTGCCTGAGCCGCTGGTGCCAGGCCATTTGCCTTCAGGTGCTGCAGGACAAAATAATCGACCGGCGTTCGGCACCAGGGGTCGGTTCTCTCAGGTACGCCAGGTTTCAAAGGAGCGACGTACGCCCAGTGCTTTGGAGGAACAAAGTCCTGTGGCCACACAGCTCCCTGTTGAACCCATTGTGTCAGAGTCTGAATCTCATTGGCCGAAAGCGACTTTCCGGTCGCTGGCATGTGCTGCTCATGTTCATCGGGAAGCAGTATTCTTCGAATCAGCTCGCTGCTTCTCGGGTCACCAGCAACAAGGATTGTTGAACCCTGACCGCCTGGAGGGATATCCAGTCGTAACTCACCCTGCTGCTTCTTCTCACCGTGACATTCCAGACAGGATCTCTGGAGAATCGGAAAGACGTCGCTACCGAAATCAACAGGCCCAGCATCCTGGCCGAATGCCGATAGTCCAGGCATGAACCACGACAAGGCGATGCAGACAAAGCCGCTGAACTGAATCGTGCGGCGGCTGGTGTGATTTCCGTGCGACATGGCGGGCCATCGATCGGAAGAAGAAACAGGGGAGACATCTGCTGGCAGCTTACCAAAGTGTCCCATAATTCGCGTCTGAAAACCCCGGGACAGCTTCGCGTGGCGTGTCGTGCCGTGTCGCAGACCAATAAAATCCTCGTCTGTTTCCGCAAAAACCTCTAAATGGCAGACCAATGCGGGCGAATCATGCCTTCTTCGAGCGGTCCACAATGGAACCATGAAAACTCAATTGCCCCTGGAAAGCCATTTCAGCTCCTTGTCAGTAGTTCGGAATCTGCGACCATCCTGACCTCGACGCGGATTCGCCCTCGACGCAGATTCGAAATGGACAAATCCGCAAGGCATGTGGTTCCAATGGTGCAGGCCGGGGAATCAAGATTTTCAATGAAACAAGTCACTGATTCATGACAGCCCTGATTGAACTGCGGGAACTCACAAAGAACTACGGCAAGTTCTGCGCGCTGAATGAGATTTCACTGGATATCCTGCCCGGGATTACGGGGCTGCTGGGACCGAACGGCGCGGGCAAAAGCACACTGATCAAGGTTCTGCTGGGGCTCGTCAGCACCAGTCGCGGAACCGGTCAGATTCTGGGAGTGCCAATCGGGACGGATCCTCAGCAGATCCGAACTCAAATTGGCTACATGCCGGAGGATGACTGCTACATTCATGGCCTTTCGGGAATTGAATGCATCCAGGTCGCTGCCAGACTTTCTCGCATGCCAGCCACCGAAGCATTGCGACGAGGACACGAGATTCTGGACTTCTGTGGCACCGGTCAGGAACGCTATCGACCCGTCGAAACATACTCCACGGGGATGCGCCAGAAGCTTCGGTTTGCCATGGCCATTGTTCACGATCCGAAGTTGTTGATTCTTGATGAACCAACGACGGGACTGGACCCGGAAGAGCGCGAAGCCATGCTCAATCGAATCCGAATTCTCTCAGTGGAATTTGGCAAGTCCGTCATCCTGTGCACTCATATCCTTCCTGACGTTCAAACCGTTTGCAACCACGTCGTCATTCTCGCGGCTGGCCGGGTCATGATCAGCGATACTCTTCAGAATCTCTGCCGAACGCCGACACCGTCGCTCACCGTCAGCGTCCAGGGCAACACAGCGGCCTTCGTCGCCAGCCTGAAACAGCAGGACTATTTTTGTGAATTGCTTGGACCTCAGCAGGTGCGAGTCCCAGGCGAAACCGAAGTGCTCAGCAGAGTCCTTTGGAGCACGGCCATCGACACCGGTTGCGTGATCCAAAACATGACTCCCTCAAAAAACTCTCTCGAGCAGATCTTTCTGGACGCAGTGAAGCAGGTACGAAATGCCCATTCATAACCTGGGATACAGAAGCTGGACTGGCGAGTTTGAACCAGCCGGGACTCGGTGGACCGTCATCGCGGAGATTGGAATCCGAAGGGCATGGCTTAGCTCGTGGCTGCGTCGCGTGCTTTTCTTTGCGTGGGTTCCCGGCGTACTGATGGGATTCATGATCTTCATGTACGAACAATCCAACGCGGATGTTCGCAGCTTTTCCCGGGGAGCATTCGGTGGTCTGGCACAGTTGCTTCTGGAGCCACAGGTCTCCAGTGGGTTTCCTCGCCATGTGAACGTGATGCAGCTTCTGACGAACAAGGATGAAGACCCCGGCAAACAACGGCACGCGTTTTGGTCGCTGCTTCTGCAGACGCTGTTCAAGCGCTCTCAGCCATTCATCCTGATTCCTCTGATTGGTCTCATCGCTCCTCCGCTGATCTCTCAGGATTTTCGATCGCGTGCCTTTTTGCTCTACTTTTCCAGGCCAATTAACCGTTCGCAATACATCATTGGGAAAGTCGCCACCGTACTTTTCTATCTCATCATGATCACTCTGCTGCCTGCCCTGCTGCTGTTTGTAACAGGAGTGGCACTTTCACCGGGTTTACAGGTCCTGAACGCAACCTGGGACCTTCCTTTCCGCAGCCTGGCATGCACATGCGTTATCGTGCTGCCTTCAACCGCACTGGCTCTGATGCTGTCTTCACTGACGACGGAATCCCGATACGCGTCGTTTGGCTGGTTCGCAATCTGGATCTTTGGCTTCCTCGCACACTTAGCGGTGACGCCGATTATTGCAACCGACTCGCATTCTTTGCTGCACTGCCTCTCGCTCTTCCACGTGTATAGCGATGTCACAGCCTGGATTCTGGATCCGAGTTTCAAGATCACCGGAATTGAAACACGCATCATTCTGTTGATGGTGCTGACCGCCGTTTCAACGGCCGTCGTTTTCCGTCGCGTTTCGGCTCCAATGCAGATCTGAGTACGGACCATGAGCACAACTCCGATGATTCAATTTGACGGTGTGACGAAGATGTACGGCAAAGTGCTGGGCGTCAACGATATCACACTGGCATTGCCGCCCGGGGCCTACGGTCTGCTCGGCCCAAACGGCGCTGGCAAAAGTACTCTGCTGAATCTGCTGACGGGACAACTCGTTCCGACCAGAGGCTCGGTGCAGATTCTTGGACTGCAGCCCCGAAACAATCCCGAACTGATGAAGAAGATCGGGTTCTGTCCGGGCTTCGAAGGAATGTACTCCAGCGTCTCAGGCCTGGAATGGGTCACGTATCTGCTGGAGATGCAGGGACGCACGCGCTGGGAGGCAAAGCTCAGGGCAAGTGAGTGTCTTGAAACGGTCGGAATGCAGGAAGGAATGCGGCGGCCCATTTCGACTTATTCGAGAGGAATGAGGCAGCGAACCAAACTGGCTCAGGCAATTGCTCACGAACCAGAGTTACTCATTCTGGACGAACCGCTCAGCGGTCTGGATCCGGTCGGGCGAGCTCAGATGACGGACTTGCTGAAGGGCTGGATCCAGCAGGGGCGCAGTATCATTATTGCGAGCCATGTCTTGCATGAGATCGAAGCGCTGACAGATTCTTTTCTGCTGATCTCGGGCGGTCGAGTCCTTGCGTCGGGAACCGCTGCTGAGGTTCATGAGCTGCTGTTCAAAGTCCCGATGGAAGTGCGAGTCCGGTGTCGCAATGGTGCTCATCTTGCCGCCACAGCAATGGAGGCGGGGCTGGTGGAAGCGGTCAAAGTGCACACTTCAGCCGGCAGTGATACCGTCGAGCTGACGACTCGAAATGCCAGCCAGTTGTCTCAGCAGATCTCCGGCTGGGTCGCCGACGGAAAGATGATCGTCTTTGAGATGCGTACGGCCGACGATTCCCTTCAGTCACTGTTTAATTCTCTGATGCGCATCCACCGAGGTGAACTGTGAATTCACTCAGAGCAGTTTTCATGTACGAATGGAAACGTTCACTCACCGCCGGGCGACTTGCGTGGTGGTTTGTGATGGCGGCCTTTCCGGTCGCGATCACCCTGCTGATTCTGTACGTGCAGCATCAGGAAGAAGAGATTCCTACCGAGGCACGGGACTCCGTGTGGTCCGTGCTGTTTTACATCATGATTCCCTGTGTCTGCACCGCCATGAGTGTCCTGCTGACGGCCGGACCTGCGGTTGCCTCGGAGCTTGAACAGCGCAGCTGGGTTTACCTGGCAACACGGCCCAACGGAATTTTCTGGCTGTTGATTGGCAAGTACCTGGTGGCGTTTACCTGGGGATTCACAGCCGCCGCGCTGGGAGCAACGATTGCGGTCTCGATATCGAATGCTGACAGCCGCGGCCAGATCCTTGTCGCGATCCTCGCACTCAGTTTCCTTTCGGCGCTGGGCTATTCGTCGCTCTTTCTGCTGCTGGGAACCATCATGCCACGAAGGGCCATGGTCTTTTGCGTGATGTATACCGTGATCGTCGAAGCCATCTTTGGAGCGATCCCCGCCATCATTAACCGAGGGACGTTTCAGTTTCGCCTTCGCTCTCTGCTGGTTCAGTGGGTGCCACTGAACGAAAACGTGAAGGACGATCCTTTCATGTCCTACGTCGTTGGGGAAGGATCTCCGTTCATGCACTGCTTCTGGCTGCTGACGCTCGCAGTTCTGTTTCTGGTGGCAGCCATTGTGATTGCTCACCGCAAGGAATTCACAACCGCCGCTGAAGGCGACGTGTGAGCAGATTTCGCTAGAGTACGGCGATGCCACTTCCGCGATTTCTTTGCCTGCGATTTCCCAACTGGCCGATCCAGGTTCTTCGAGTGCGCTTGCGGGACAGTGGGGAGCCTTCAGAGTTTGTGGCATTGCATACTCTGGCTCCGTCAGAACGGCGGGAAAAATCGGCAAAGGCTACGACCGATGTCGATCTTCGATTCATCCGTGAACTCTGGCCCGCAGCTATTTCAGGCCCGACAATCGTCGCCGTGTCAACCGCCGCATGGCATCGCGGTGTTCGCCCCGGCATGCCACTCGCCGAAGCTCGAAGCATGGCAGTGCCACTGGAACAAACTCGGCGGGACAAAGCTCAGCCTGCGCGGAAACAACGCGGTGAACAGAAGTCCGAAGTGATTCCGCAAGTGGGGTTCTTCGAATGGCAGAGCGAAGACGATCGTCGCCAGCTCATCCTGCTTGCTGAACCAGCACGAAAATACGCGCCCGTGATCGGACTGGATGAATTGCCGGTCCCTGATTGTCTGCTTCTAGATATCACCGGCTGTGCACCTCTGTTCGGCGGCGAGGCAGCATTGGCGGAATCACTTCTGGCCGACATCCGGCGAGCCGGCTACTCCGCGCGAATGGCGATTGCAGATACAGTCGCCGCCGCATGGGCGCTGGCTCATGTGGACGAACGACTCGCTGACAAACAGCGTTCACGCGGATCCGTGCCCAGAAATGCTCTGCCTGAAGATCTGCCCATTCGTATCAGTCCTCCGGGGCAGGCCCGTGCGGAGCTAAAGTTCCTTCCCATCGGCGTCGGACGATTGCCACTGGCCGATCAGGAGATTCTGCAGAACCTGGGCATTCGGTCGCTCGGCCAGCTGCTCAGTCTTCCACTTCCCGACCTGCCATCGCGCCTTTCCGATCAATCCGTCGTTCGAATCCAGCAATTGAACGAAACAGTTGAAGAAGGAATCAATCCCATTCCGGAACAGAATCCGGTGATGGCAGAATGGTCCAGCGACGAACCCGCAACCGGCTACCAGGATCTCCAGTACATCATCGGGCAACTCTGTCCTTCGATTGAAGAACAACTGGTTCGCCGGCGAGTCGCGTGCAGTCAGGTGGAGTGCGAATTCCGAAGTCCAGGCGATGTCAATCAGACGATGACGGCCGGTGTCGTGAAGCCGACTCAATCCGCGCAGTTGCTTTCCGAAGTGTTATCGCTGCGGCTGGAGTTCCTGATTACGAATGCCTTGCGAGCTCAGCAGCGATCACAGAACGCGACACAGCGGGCATCAGGCGCCAGCTCGGCGGAGTCTGCACCTGGCAGCATTGTTGAGGGCGACGAATTCCTGCAACTGCTTGATCGCCCAGTTCATGCCGTCAAGCTTGTGGCGACCAGCGTGCCACTTCCGGTCTCTCGACAAAGAGACTTGTTCAGTTCGTCAGAGCATGTCGTTCCCGATGAAGAACTGGCAACTCTGGTGGCTCGCCTCAGCGGACGACTTGGTGCCGAGAACGTCCTTAAAGCAACTCTTCAGCCAGATCCGCGTCCCGAGCATTCGCTTCAGCTGTCACCGATTCTGGCCAGTGAACATTCCGGTTCTGCTCAAACTCAGAAGGACAGTCTGCTGCGGGCAATGGTGACACCTGACATGGACGATTCGTCAAAACGATCCCTTCCGGTTCCGCGCCCACTGCAGCTTTTGGAAGTCCCTCTGCCGATCGGAAGCCTGGGGGGAAAGCGGGATGCCTTGTCGATTCAGGTGCTGGGACAACGCTATGAACTATCAGACTGGTCAGCTCCGGAGCGTATTCAAACTGGCTGGTGGACTGACTCACCTTGTCATCGTGACTACTATCAGGTGCAAACCTTGCAGGGCAGCCGACTGTGGATCTACCGCGACCTGAATACTCACACCTGGTTTCTTCACGGCTTCTTTTCCTGATTCTTATCGGCTCAACGCCTTACGTGTCCTATGACGACGCACTACCTGCTCACAACTTTCGGAAGTTCGGGCGACGTGTATCCCATGCTGGGGCTGGCGAAGGAACTCCAGCGTCGCGGCCACCGCGTCTCATTGGCGACGAACGCCCATTTTGAATCAGCCTGTCAGTCAAATGGTGTTGAGTTTCATGCACTGGGCACGGCTGAGGAATTTGAAGCGTCGATTCGTAACCCGGATCTCTGGAAACCCAACAAGGCATTCATCCATGTGTTTCGATGTCTGATGCCGGTTGTGAAGCGTCAGTATGAACTGATCGCATCGCTCCGCGAACAGGGCCCGCTGGTCACGATCAGCAATTGCCTGGCACTCGGAGCCCGCATGGCTCATGAGAAGCTGGGGATTCCCAACGTGACTGTGCACCTTCAACCCGCGGTGCTCTGGAGTCGTTTCGATCCGCCGACGCTTCCCAATGTCTTTGGTCCCCGATGGCTGAGAAACCTGTTGTACAAGCTGGGCTGTCGCTTTGTCGTGAATCCGGTCTCACTTCCGTTCGTGAATGAATGGCGAGCCGAGCTGGGACTGTCACCCATTCACAGTCTGCCGGAATGGTGGCATTCGCCTTCGCTGGTTGTCTGTCTGTTTCCGGAATGGTTCGCACCGAAACAGCCTGACTGGCCAGCGAATCTGATCCAGACAGATTTCCCGCTGTGGAATGATCAAAGCGGGAAAGGACTCGAGCCCAGGCTGGTGCAGTTTCTGAATGCTGGTCCGGCGCCCGTGGCGTTCGCCGCAGGGACAGGCAATATTCATGGAGCCGATTTTTTTCAGGCCGCCACGAATGCCTGCCTGCAAGCAGGACTGCGAGGAATCCTGCTGACAAAGTTCGCAGAACAACTTCCGAAGCAGCTTCCGGAGAACATCCTGCATGTCCCCTATGTGCCTCTGGATGATCTTCTGCCCTCCTGCGCCGCGCTGGTCCATCATGGTGGCATCGGAACCATGTCACAGGCATTGGCCGCCGGGATTCCTCAACTGATCATGCCGCTTGCTCACGACCAGTTCGACAATGCCGCCCGAGTCAAAGCGCTGGGATGCGGGAATTCGCTGGTCCCCGCAAAGTTCACCGCAACACGCGTCGCAAAGATGCTGCTTCAGCTGACCAATTCACCAGACGTTCAACAAGCCGCCGCCAACATCCGCCATCGAATGCAATCCCACACCGGCCTCGCCACCGCCGTCGACGCCATCGTCACCAGAGTGTAGAACGGCTGTCCTCAGCCGTTTTGCGATTCGACACCCGGGTAGCACAGGCGCAGCCTGTGTCGCGCAGCGGCCGGAAGCCAAAGTGAAATCGTGAATGAATCAATGCCCCCGATCCCGGCAAAACGACACCCTGGCATCAGCTTCCCGCGCCTTCGGCACACGCACTTCGTACGTGCCACCCAAAGTGTAGAACGACTGTCCTCAGTCGTTTGCGTTTTGTTTGCATCGGCTTCCGGGCCAAAGGCCCAATCGGGCCGACCGTTTGCGCTGATCGTAAACGATCGGCCCTTCAGGCCTGTGTGGATTGGTGACGACTTTTCCTGGGCCGATGGCGCCGATGGCCCAGGCTAGACAAACGAATGGCCCGTTGGGCCGGAACCACAGCCTGCGACGTCAAATTCTTTTGAGGACGAGCGCTACATGAAAAAACAAAGCTCAGACTCCTGCGACTCATTCGCGTGAATTCGCGTCCATTCGCGGTTCAACCCCTGCGATTTCAGTCGAGCATGTTCGGCAATACCGCACCCTGGCATCCCATTTGTAGAACGGCTGTCCTCAGCCGTTTTGCGATTCGACACCCGGGTAGCACAGGCGCAGCCTGTGTCGCGCAGCAGCCGGAAGCCAAAGGGAAATCGTGAATGAATCAATGCCCCCGATCCCGGCAAAACGACACCCTGGCATCCCCTTTGTAGGATGGCCGCCCTCGGCCGTCTGCGATTCGTGTTTTCGTCAAAGCGATTGCGGACAATCGCTCTACAGTTTGTGGGTTCCTCGTTCTTCGCTGTTGGTTCTTAGTTGTTTGCCACCAATGAAACAACAACCCAACCAAGAACCACGAACCAAGAACAAACTTCGTGGCCGCCCTCCCCCTGAGCTTGCTGGCGCTCGCTCAGACCCCTCCCACACTCCGTGCAGGCGGGGAGGGTTTCATGGTGGGCAGTTCCTCTTAATCTTAATCATCATCCTAATCGTAATCCCCTTTCGAATGTGATGCAGCAGCCGCAACCCACCGGAGAAGATCTATCTGTTGAGCCACTTCTGGCAATACCGCATCCTGGCATCGGCTTCCCGGCGCCTTCGGCACACGCACTGCGTACGTGCCACCCCGCAAAACACAAAAGCGATTGAGGACAATCGCTCTACACTGGACTACAGCACTTTCTGAATACGTTCCAGCGCTTCTTCCACATTCGCACGACTGTTGAACGCGCTCAGTCGGAAATAGCCTTCGCCGGCGGCGCCGAAGCCGCTTCCTGGAGTCCCCACAACGTTGGCCTTGCTGAGCAGCAGGTCGAAGAACTCCCAGCTTCCCAGATTGTTTGGCGTCTTGATCCAGACATAAGGAGCATTCACGCCGCCGAAGACTCGAATACCAACTCGACCGAGCCCTTCACGGAGCAGCCGTGCGTTGGTCATATAGAAGTCAACCAGGCCCCGCATTTCTGCTTTGCCCTGATCCGTGTAGGCCGCAGCGGCACCTTTCTGAACAACGTAGGACGCACCGTTGAACTTGGTTGACTGCCGACGATTCCAAAGCTGATGGATGGAAACACTTTCTCCGCCGGGTGCTGTTCCCATCAGTTGCTTCGGAACAACGGTCAGACCGCAGCGAACCCCCGTGAATCCAATGCTCTTGCTGAAGCTGCGGAATTCAATCGCAACGTCCTTCGCACCGGGAATCTCGAAGATGCTGTGAGGAATCGATGGATCAGAAATGAACGCTTCGTACGCCGCATCGAACAGAATCAGTGATTTGTTCTGACGAGCATACTCGACCCAGCGTGCCAGAGTTTCGCGGCTGGCAACGGTGCCGGTTGGATTATTCGGGTAACACAGGTAGATCATGTCGACGCGTTCGGTCGGCAGATCCGGAACGAATCCGTTCGCTTCATTGCCCACCAGATACACCAGGCCACCAAAGCGACCGGATTCATCGGCCGGGCCCGTATGTCCCGCCATCACGTTCGTATCGACGTAAACCGGATAGACGGGGTCGGAGATGGCAATGCGATTATCGCTGCCGAAGATGTCCAGGATATTCCCGGTGTCGCACTTCGAACCATCAGAAATGAAGATCTCATCCGCGGAGACATCAACACCACGCGACTGAAAATCATGTTGCGCGACGGCTTCACGCAGGAACGCATATCCCTGTTCCGGGCCATAACCCTTGAAGGAATCTCGCTTCGCCATCTCATCGACGGCCGCATGCATCGCAGCAACGATCGAAGGCGTCAACGGCTCGGTCACGTCGCCAATCCCCAGCCGAATGATCTTTGCCGATGGATTGGCCTGAGCAAACGCGGTGACGCGTCGACCGATCTCCGGAAAGAGATACCCTGCCTTCAGCTTCAGATAATGCTGGTTGATCTGGACCATGGTTCGACTGCTGTTTCAAAAATCAGGAACGGACGGGCCGCCAAAGGTCAGTCCTTTGCAGCCGAGTTTTTGCGTGAAGGGCGAAGGATATCGTCGCAATCCGGATCGTCAAAGAAGCTGCAGAAACAGGAATTCCCTGCAGAAACTCACGACAAATCCCGCATCGTTGAGCACCCAGGATTCAGGCCCCTGGAACGGCATCCCCTGAGATTGTCCGGCGAATCCACAAAATTGCTCCCGCAGCCATCCTGTGCGTGTCTAGAATCCGGCGTCGATGACAGCGCGTTTGTCGGCGATGTCGACAGACCAACAGCGATTTGCATTGGGCGTTGAGGCCTTGATTCGTGCCGCTTTCCAGTTTCTTTCTTGCCTGGGCTCAACTTTCGTTCAACCGTGTCAAACTGGTTGTCGCGACGGCCGGAGTTGTCGTTGCCGTCATGCTGATGCTGGTTCAGCTGGGCATTCGCCAGGGCGCGATGGATAACAGCGTTTCGATCGCACGACGCATCACTGCCGACCTCGTCCTGGTCAGTCCTCGCACGAAGACGATTTTCGCTTCGGCAACGTTCCCTCGAGTCCTCCTTTACCGCGCGAGTTCTGTTCAGGGAGTTGCAGACGTCGGCGAGATGTACATGGCACAGGGTCGGTTTCGGAATCCCTGGGACAAACTGGAATTCCCGGTCAGCCTGTACGGCATCAATCCTCGCGCGCCCATGATGGATCTGGATGGCCTGGAGAGATTCGTTGATGAGCTTGAGCTGCCGGATCGAATCCTGTTCGATGCGCTCAGTCGAAAGAACTACGGCCCTGTCGCGGACATCCTGAAGGAGAAAGGGGAACTCGACGTCGAAGTGAACCTTCGAAAGGTCACGATCATTGATTCGATCAACGTCGGGATTTCGATCAACACCGACGGAAACCTCTACATGTCTCCGTCAAACTTCCTGAGACTGTTCCCTGAACGCAATCCAGGAGCAGTGGACGTTGGCTTGATCAAAGTCGCAAAGGGAGCCGATGTGCAAACCGTCAAGCGGTCCATCGAGCCTTTGATTGGCCACGAAGCCAAAGTGCTGACTCGGGATGAGCTGGTGGAAAAGGAAATTGCGTTCATCCGCGAAAACGCCCCCATCGACTTTATCTTCGGGATGGGAGCCGCCGTGGGTTTCTTCGTCGGCTTCGTTGTTGTCTATCAGATTCTCTACACCGAAGTGACGAACCATCTTCCTCAGTACGCAACGCTGAAGGCGATGGGGTTTTCAGATCAGTACCTGCTGCGAGTCGTCTTCAGCCAGGCACTGATGCTGTCGGTGCTTGGCTATCTGCCCGGCTTTGTGCTGGCCCTATGGCTGTATCGAGTCGCCACGAATGCCATTCAGATGCAGTTCTCGATGACCGCTGAACGAGCACTCTTCGTATTCGCCCTGACAATCGTAATGTGTGTCCTGAGTGCCGTGATGGCCATCGGAAAAGTCCGATCCGCCGACCCCGCCGAAGTCTTCTAGCCGTCCCCCTCTCCGTCATTCCCGCGCAGGCGGGACCCAGATTACGATGAAGATCAAGATTACGATTAAGAGAATCGCAACCCCACGCCGAACGTCACACCGCGCACCAACCCTCCCCTCTCGCACGAAGTGTGGGAGGGGTCTGAGCGAGCGCCAGCAAGCTCAGGGGGAGGGCACCGCAAAAACCGTGGTTCCCTGTTCTTTGTTGTGTTGTCATTTCATCGGCCGCAAATGCGGGACAAAAAATAAGGCGAGCGGGGCGACGTCAGTCCCCTGATTGCGATTCCCCGCCCCGTCATTCCCGCGCAACCGTGAACCCAGATTACGATGAAGATCAGGATTACGATCAAGAAAATCGCAACCCCACACTGAACGTCACACCGCGCACCAACCCTCCCCGCCCGCACGAAGTGTGGGAGGGGTCTGAGCGAGCGCCAGCAAGCACAGGGGGAGGGCCCCGTAACAGTGGTTCTTTGTTCCTGGTTCATTGTTCCTCGTTAACGACGTCCTATCCGTGAAATCCGTGATCCAGAACGCCCCGCCGCCGCTCAAACCCAACCAAGAACCAAGAACCAAGAACGCTCCTCCAACCTTGAACCCAGATTACGATGAAGATCAAGATTACGATTAAGAAAATCGCAACCCCACGCCGCCCAGCGCGTCACACCCAACCCTCCCCGCCCGCACGAAGTGTGGGAGGGGTCTGAGCGAGCGTCAGCAAGCTCAGGGGGAGGGCCGCTTAACTGTGGTTCTTTGTTCCTCGTTCATTGTTCCTCGTTAACGGCGTCCCATCCGTGAAATCCGTGGCCCAGAACGCCCCCCGCCGCTCAAACCCAACCAAGAACAACGAACCAAGAACGCTCCTCCAACCGTGAACCCAGATTACGATAACGATCAAGATTACGATCAAGAAAATCGCAACCCCACGTCGCCCATCGCACCACACCCAACCCTCCCCGCCCGCACGAAGTGTGGGAGGGGTCTGAGCGAGCGCCAGCAAGCTCAGGGGGAGGGCCGCTTAACAGCGGTTCTTTGTTCCTCGTTCTTTGTTCCTCGTTAACGGCGTCTCCCAACCAAGAACCAAGAACCAACAACCAAGAACATTGATCCACAAGTCGGACAAGAATGTCCAACCTACATGCCGCCGCAGCTCACCACCCAACCAAGAACAACGAACCAAGAACCCGTCCCCATCACCCCAAACTCCTAACCCTCATTTCCAGCTCCTCCTTGAATCGATCCCAGCCACCGAAGTTCGCAACGTTCTTGTCGATCACCCGAAGTTGCTCGAGCTTCACCTGCAGGCGTTCAATCCGAGACTTGATGCGTTCGATCGACTCCGCCAGATTCGATTCCCAACGCACATTACTGCGACAGGAAGGCGGGTTCACCTCAGCAGCGAATGGGAGCGAATGACCTTCCACAAGCTGGCAGCCTGTTCTTGGCTTGTCGTCCGGTCGAAGATGAGATCTGGTTACTGCGGCTAGTGCGGCGGAAGTGTGATCCGACAGTGTGGGTAGTTTTTGCAGCCCCAGAATATGTTGCCCTTCTGTGGCCCCTTTGCGGCGGTTCGCTGAATCATGGGAGTTCGACAGTTGGGGCAAATCGGGACGGCATCTGTCGACGCTGCAACCGTCATTGAAGAGGTTGATTTCTCCAAAGCGGCTTGAATCTGTGCCCGGATCTCTTCAGGGACATAACCCGATTTCACTCTCACATGCAGCACACCAATGCCAGCCGCGGCAAAAGCCCGATTCACAAATTCGTCACGCTCACTTCGATCCGATCGATCATGCGATTTGTCGTCGAGTTCGATAGCCAGCAATGGCTTCATTGTTTCCACCGAACACAGCAGGAAATCCACATGCTTGCTTCGTATTTTGTTCTCCAACGTCCATCGACTGGGTGCGTCGCGCGGCACGAAGAGGACATCTGCGAGCCGAGGCTTGATGGAGACGGTGATGTCGCTCGGCAAGACCCGGATCACAACTTTGTAGAATGATAGTTCTGCCGGGCTCAGAAAGTTTCGAGTTAGCCGGTATGGCAGTTCGTCATTGCCTGAATCCTCCTCAGAGGGGCGGAGAAGAACACCAAGCCACTTCACGAACGTGGCAAGGCATCCTCTCGGCTCCGGCGCCGTCACATCAACCGTAGATTCAGTCTGATCCAACCGTGTGCACTCCATGAGATTTGGACATACCGTACTCTGAGCAAGCGAGGCCGCCATCACTGTAGAATTCAACCCCTCCCCGGAACTCGTGGCATCGCTCCAGTGCGTGGCAATTGATGCTGGTAGTCTCCGTTCGACATCGTGTTGAACTTGTCGTTCGATGGCTGCTTGCAACGATGCAGCATTGATATTTGAGAACGCAAAAGTAGACTCCAAACGCTGCCCATCTCGGTCTACGCTGAAATGTGTTCGAGTCCTCTTGAGGCAAAAAACGATTGCATCATGGCCAAGTTCCTCAATACCAGTGCCACAAACTACTTCCTCGAGGAGCTCATCAAGTCGGCGAGGGACCGTTTGATTCTGATCAGTCCATTTCTACAGACCAACCAGAGGATTAGGGAACTACTCGAAGACAAGAACCGCTTGAAGATTGACGTACGAGTCGTGTACGGAAAACATGCGTTGCATCCAGAGGAAATCAGCTGGCTAAGTGATCTGACGTACATCAGAAGAAGTTTTTGTCGGAATCTGCACGCCAAGTGCTATTTGAACGAAGAACAGTGCATTATCACAAGTCTGAACTTGTATCAGTTTAGCCAAGTGAACAACCATGAAATGGGGGTTCTCATTTCGCGCGACATAGACCGCGACGTGTACCAGGAAGCATATGATGAAGCACAGCGGATCATACGCATGAGCGAAGAAGACTCAGTCGAAAGCGTCGTCTCGGAATCGGAGATTAGCCCCTTGGCACAAACTGACTCAGCGCAGGACAACGTTGACGAGGGCACGCGTGACGGAAAACTATCGACATCAAAAATGGCCGCCCAAATCGGAATGAAGACTGCCGACCTCGTTGCGAAGCTCATATTGGAAGGATACCTGGCAACGCGCAATGGAGGTCATTATCTGACGGAGAAGGGGAAAACTGCCGGTGGCGAGTTTCGAAAAAGTCGGAAGTACGGTGTTTATTTTCTTTGGCCCGAGTCGCTCAAGCTGCAGTAGATCCTACGTGTATGCCTTAGTTGCCGGATTGCAAAACTAGCTCAATGGAAATCTGATGACCGATACTTCGGAGCTTTTGACGAACGCCATCCCTAGTTCCTTCTGGAGTGAATGTGCAAGGCTTGTTGAGAGCTATGCAACCCGGCCAGAGAAATACTCCGGCTCAACAGAGCAGGCACAACTAAGAGATAGTCTTGTTCAGCTGTCTCTGGCCCTTGCGCAATCGAAATGCCCAAATCCCTCCTGGACAGCGGGGGCCTCTGTCGGTTATGGGCAATGGGCCCAACTGCCGTGGCTTGCAGTGTACGACAGTCGCGTAACAAAAACCGCGCAGGAGGGCACATACATCGTCATTCATTTTTCGTGGGAAGAGCCCCGCGGCATTCGAATGGGTATTAGCGTCGCTGCAGCTGAATTCAAACGCAACACCACTAAGCGAGCCAGAGAAATCAGAGACGAATTGGATCCCAAGTGGATGCAATCTTTGTTCAGCCGCGAATTCATCGATTCCACGGACTCGTCACCACACAAAGTCGAACTCGGCTCGGGAAAGCGTGCTTCAGACTATGCCGACAGCATGGTAATTGAGAAGTTCATCCCTTTGTCGGCGCTGAAGTCGGCGAGCGATGGACTCAGTGAGGATTTTGAAGTGCTGCTGTCGTCGTACAAATCATGGGCGGATATCGGCCCGAGGAGGCACATTACAGGAGAGTCGCCGGACTTTCGGGCCTTGGTTCGCAGATACCACGATGAACGCATCGTCTTTCTCAGCCCTAACGACAAGGCGAGGTACTTCATTGAATCCGTCGATGACTCAGGCTGTATTGTGCGTCGCCTCCGTGGCGAGGCAGAGAAGGTAACTTTCAGCGGGTACGAAACAAAGAAAGATCTCGTGAAGCAGGCGGGGAGGATTGCCAAGCGTGGTCAGCTTGACAATACCGTCGCTCGCCATATGTGTTATGTGCAAAGTCCCGAACTGGGCCTCTCGGCCGACAATCAAGAAGTGGCGTATCTCGGAGATTCCGCGACAGCAGCGGATCATTTCATTGCCCTTATCGAGGCATTGTCGAGCCCGAAACTCTACAAGCCGGCCATCCTGCTTGCAGTTCTTGACGGCATTGAAACTGGAGAACTTGATACCAACTGCATCTCATTCGACTGGTTGCTTACACGTTTTCATGCAAGGCTCCAGAGAATTGGGCTAGAAGTAGGCGAGCAGCAGCTTGCCGAGGGCTTTGAACGTTTGGCCAACGACTTGTTTTGGATGCTTGCCTACCATGATATCTCCGCGATTGACCCTCCTTCGAAGCCGTCCGCTAAGCGCATTCGGGAAACGGTTGCGTACGCAGTCATTAAAGAACCATATTGGGCCTCGCTTCAGAATCCAGCTCACCTCGGCACAGTGCGAGAGGCGGTATTGAAGAAATGGCCAGACCTGCGAGATTCGATCGAACCTCCCCCGGTGATTGATGAGAGTGATGCCATGCGTTCATTGATCGACAGAATACGAGCTAAAGGGTTCGTGTTTCAGCCGTGGCAGATTGCCGCCTATGTGACCGCCATTCGAACGAAACCGTTTGTTATCCTTGCGGGGGTATCTGGCACCGGAAAATCCAAACTCCCGATGCTTGTCGCAGAGTTAACTGGCGCGGTGACCCCGCGGCGAATTGCAGTGCGACCGGACTGGACCGACAGCTCAGACGTGGTTGGGTATGTGGACCTCCAGAATCAATTCCGGCCGGGAGTGGTCCTGCAGGCGATGCGTGAAGCATCAATGAACCAACAGCGTTTTTATGTGTGCCTGATCGACGAAATGAATTTGGCTCGCGTGGAACATTACTTCGCAGAGTTCCTGAGCGCAATCGAAGACCGGCGACCCAGCGAGGGTGGCGGCTTCGAAAGCTCGCCACTCATTACACAGGAATTGTCAAACGATTCAGAGGAATGGAGTGACCAGACTATTCCCCGAAATCTCGCCATCGTCGGTACTGTGAACATGGACGAAAGCACTCATGGCTTCAGCCGGAAGGTGCTGGACCGGGCATTCACCATTGAACTTTCCGAAATCGACTTGGCTGGCGGTTTGAACAAATCCGATGACGGCCGCCCCGAAGCAGCTTTAGGGGAATGGCCGATCACCAATTGGATGTGCCCTGCATCCCGTCTTGATGAAGTGGATTTCAACGATCCACTCAATCAGAAGGACATTCAACGCACCGTCGAAACGCTTCAGCGAGTCAACGAGGTGCTTGTACACGCGCAATTGCAGGTTGGTTACCGAACGCGGGATGAAATAGCTTTGTTCTTGATCAATGCCCGAAGCGTGACGAGTGCTTTTGTGACAAACGACGGCGACAAAGTCGATCCGCTCGATTTGGCATTGATGATGAAGGTGTTGCCGAGAATCGCTGGTGGAAGCAATTCTGTGCGACGAGTGTTACTTGGGCTTCTCGGGATTGCCACAAACGGTAGTCCCCTTTCCGCCGACGCCGATCCACGTCATCTGATCGAATCATGGGAGCGAGAGTCACGGCCGGGAGCCTTTTCGACTGGACGCTTTCCTCGAACTGCTTCTCGCTTGTGTCTGATGTGGAATCGTCTTGAAGTAGAAGGCTATACATCGTATTGGCTGTAGGCAATGCAGGATCTTTTCCGAATCCACACAGATCAATTCTCACTTGACTGGCGCGCTACTTCGCGGGCTCAGCCGGCTTCGTCGGCTGGCACGAAGCATCTTGACGGGTATTTTCGGGCGGCTCCGCGATCTAACGACTGCACTCTGCTCAAGAGTTCATGGAAAGCTTGGCCAGCCGCGATCAGTGGCAACTTTGAAGTTGATCGAGGCCCGGCCCTGTTTGAAGAGACAGAGTACCAAGTCTACGCACGCTGCAAGAGCTCGACTGACCGGATCACCGTGGTTCATCGAGATCCATTCATAGTCAGTTGCCTTTCGAATCAGGAGAATGGAAATGTTCTGCATGGGACTTTGAACTTTCGAGGGCAGATCGGACGCAGCACCTTTACGGTCTGCATCAATGACAGGCCCGTTCTTGATCTGGATCTTGAAGTCTTCCCCACAAAAATCGACTACGAAACCGACTACCGAGAGATCCTTGCTGATCTTCAGCAGTCCGTTCGGAGCCTGGCCTATGAGTACTTGCGGTCGACATTTCAATTCGGAAAAGTCGCCGCCACCGCAAAACCCACTCAACTGGAATGGTTGCTTTTGCTTCGTGAAGTGATTGAACAGCTCCGCAAAGCCATCCAGGAAGTTTCCCATCACCCACGCCGCGGTTTAGTGCGGCGCGCCCGGGTCTCTCGGATCGAAAAAATCAAGAAACTGAATTCGGCGTTACGCGGTCAGATTCGCCGCGGTCAGGGGCGTGGCATGATGCTAACCACTGTAGTCGGCTGCGTGCGAGAACAGTTGATTGATTCATCTCCTGAGTCAACGCTCGATACTGCAGAGCACCGGTGGCTGAAACGGCAATTGACGGAGATTCAACAAGAGTTGGCCCGGATCAGTCAATCTTTGGATCACGCGGAACAATCCGCGCGTAAAGCTGCCATAGTGTCAGAAGTTGTTGCGATGGAGCAGGCCGTCACTCGGATGCTGACGGTTGAGCCGATTCGTGAAGCGAATGGAGATCCGCCGCCGGGATTTGCGTCGCTCGCATTGCTCTCCAGTCCCGGCTATCGAGAGGCGTACCAAACCTGCATGTTGCTCAAGATGGGATTGAGACTGGAGGGCGACGCATTCCGAGTGAGTGTCAAAGATCTGAATGTCCTATACGAATACTGGGTCTTCTTTGCCATGGTCGAGATCCTTCGTCAGGCGTATGGCGATGTCGAAGATTTCGGAAATCTGTTTCGTCTACAGCGTTCGGGACTCCATGTTGGTTTGATTCAGGGTCGACAGCAATCGATCCACTTTACGACATCGAAAACTTCTCGAATCACAATCACATATAATCCCCAGTTCCAAAACAAAGACACAACGCTGGTTCCGCAGAAGCCAGATATCCTCATTCGCTGTGAACACGACGGATGGCCGCAACTTCAATTGATCTGCGACGCCAAATATCGCATCGACGCAACAGAGGAGTACCGAAGCCAATTCGGAATTGCTGGACCGCCACGTGACGCAATTAACGTCCTGCACCGATATCGCGATGCGATACTGGAGTTTGACCAGGTTGACCCAGGCGGACGGCGTCCGAAACGGTCTGTAGTCCAGGCTGCAGCTCTGTTCCCGTTCATGGAAGCTCGCGACGGAGAATTTCGGGAAAGTCGATTATGGACCTCCATCGAACGCCTTGGAATTGGCGCCATTCCAGCGTTACCAAGTGGGCTGGGATACCTGCGCGAATGGCTGCTCGGTGCGATCCAGCAAGGCGGCTGGGCGATGTCGGACCGAATCATCCCACATGCGGTCGAAGAACGTGCTGCAGACTGGCGTGACGCTGCGCGAGACCCAGTACTGGTGGGGGTATTGGATTCCGGCAACGCACGATCACGTTTTGATTGGATCTCGAAAGAACGACTCTTCTACATTCCACGACCTAAAAAAGTGCATCGACACTTTCGTGTGGTCGCTGTCGCACTCTACTGTCCCCGACCGATGCTGACGATTCCAAGTATTGCATATGTAGCAGAGGTCGAGGACATTCAGGAACTACGACGAGGCGAAATCGACACTCCATGGTCGTCCCGCACGTCACCGGACGCCCCAATGCTTGCGTATCGACTTGGTCCCATTCGTCCGATGCCACGCGTGTTGGAAAACACCGACGGTACGCAGACAAGCTTTCGAGGAGAACGTTGGACAACTCGTCTGGCGCTGCGGCGTGCAACAACGGCTGCCGAGATAGCATTAGAAACGGAACCAGAATGGAGACTTTACGAGTTATTGCATTCAATGCGAATCCAGTTTGAACTCCGGCTTGGAGACATCGCTGCCTCTGTGAAAGAGAACCCAGTAGGGAGAGCGTCATTCCGCCTACGCTCAGGTCCCTCCATACGCTATGACGGAGCAAACGGTTTCGAGGTCATCGACGCCTTGACGGGCAGAGCAACATTTCAGTCATTCGCAGAGGTGCAAGAGACGTTGCATCAGAGTCATCGGTAGATCCGGTTGACACTCCATTCCTACGAACCAAATCCCGGCGGCAACGGTTTGTCAAACGTAAACGCCGGTGTTTCGGGGTTCGAGGAGTGAAGGGAGCCTTGGTGGGTGACGGTGGGCGGTTGTCGAAGCTCTGGGCACGGCGGAGGCGACTCCCTCCCCCGAGCTTGCTGGCGCTTGCTCGACCCCTCCCGTTGCTGCGCACGGGAGGGGAGGTTTTCCGTGCGTGGTGTTCAAATGAGTTTGCTGTTCCTTTTGATCTTAATCATTGTCTTCATCGTAATCCCGTTTCGCCTGTGATGATGCTGTCGCCGCTTCGCGGCTTGGGCTGATGGGGCGATTGGTTCCACGGGTTGACACCCGCGGCTATTTGCTGGCGCTGCGTTCGCAGCTGTTGTTGGTTCTTCGTTGTCTGCGATCGATCAAGCAGCAACGCAACCAAGAACCACGAACAAAGAACCACGAACAAAGAACCACGAACTTCGCAGCCCTCCCCCTGAGCTTGCTGGCGCTCGCTCAGACCCCTCCCGTTGCTGCGCACGGGAGGGGAGGTTGGCGTGACATGATCGGGCTACGATCCGAAACCTGCTGGCAGCGGTTTGTCGAACGTAAACGCAAGGGTTTCTGGGTTCGAGTAGTGAAGGGAGCCCTGGTGGGTGACGAGGGCGGTGACGGTGGGTTGTTGGGGGTCGGCTTTCCAGTGTCGGGTTTGGCTGGTGAGGACGGAGACAGGGTCCTGAGTGGGGTCCTGGGTCATGGTTTTGAGCCAGCCGGCGACGGCGAGGTCGGTTTGCATTTGTGAAGTGGCGCCGGGGGCGTTGATGAGGACACCGCTGCCGATCTTGTCGAAGCCCTGGGCGACTCCGTAGAAGACATAGGGATGCGTCGAGGCAAGGACGGGGGTCTTGTGTCCCGGTAAAATGTGAGCGATGCCGGCCTGGCCGTTCTGGAGCTTCGTGCCGTACAACGCATTGAAGGTCTCCAGCGGATGGGCTCCGTAAATCACGATCGGATCGGTGTACCCTTTCGCTGTCTTCGAACGATTCAAAAGCAGCCGAACCTGCTGCCGCTGATAGTCATGAAACTGCTGAATCGGAATGAGGCCCCAGTGAGGATCGCCTTTCGTCGATTTCTTTGAGCCCTGGTCGTCTTCGGCTCCTATCGGTGTGGCGTCCATGACGGTGTTGAACAACGGAAGGTCCGAGCTGTCGACTCCGTTTGCCGTCAGCAGCTCCTCACAGCGGACCGGGACCGGATCGTCCAGATAGTCCTGATTCGTTTCCAGCAGCCGAATCGGTGGATAGTGAAAGAACAAGACGGCTTTCTGGTTCAACATGGCCATGCCCAGCGGCAAAAAGAATCGCCACGGCTGATACGCCGGCTGGCCCGGCTGAGCAACCGTCGGATCGGGATCCCAGCGGCCACTGGCTTTGATCTTCGGAACGACCTCCGTGAGTGCTCGCCATCCATGGTCCATGAATCGCGGGATGCGTCGTGAGTATTCCTGAAACTCCGCGGCCAGGGTGCTCGGACCGCTCAGAACCAGCAGCACCTGACGACCTCGCATCTTCACCGCCAGCGTCGCCCCCTTCGCCGCCAAACCGTCTCGCTGAAGAGTCATCGTCAGCCAGTGTTCCACCGTCTGACTCACCGTCCAGCCCAGCGACGTCGAATTCGGCCACGAAAAAAGCGCTGCGACTCGGGAAAGGCTGCCGAGGGGGATGGTTGTTTTCATGTTTGTTCTTGGTTCTTGGTTGGTGGTTGTTGGTTGTTGATCTCAACCCGTGGCGTGAGCGAGGGATGTCTGGGGGATTGTGGTTGTCCCTTGCTGACGCTTCGGGTTGGGATTTTGGGGTTTGAGCTGCGGAGCTGCGGTAGCGTGTAGCCGTGGGTGTCAACCCACGATTCTGCGATGGCCCTTTGCGCCCCAAGCCGTGAAACGGCGACAGAATCGCAGCGCCCTCCCCCTGAGCTTGCTGGCGCTCGCTCAGACCCCTCCCGTTGCTTCGCACGGGAGGGGAGGGTTTGGCGGAAACAGACGGTGGTCAATGGAGCATGCTGTTCCTCTTAATCTTAATCATCATCCTAATCGTAATCCCCTTTTCGCGTGTGTTGATGCTGTCGCCGCTTCGCGGCTTGGGTTGATGGGACGATTGCTTCCACGGGTTGACACCCGCGGCTATTTGCTGGCGCTGCGTTCGCAGCTGTTGGCGGTTCGTTGTTCTTGGTTCTTCGTTGTCTGCGATCGAGAAAACGGCAACACAACCAAGAACGAAGAACCACGAACATGCTTCGCGGCCGCCCTCCCCCTGAGCTTGCTGGCGCTCGCTCAGACCCCTCCCACACTTCGTGCGGGAGGGGAGGATTTCATGGCGAGGCGGTTCCTCTTAATCATAATCATAATCTTAATCCTAATCTCTTTCGCTTGTGATGCGGCAGTCGGAACCCATCGGGGAAGATCTACTCAGTTGAGCCGCGTTTTGGCACCACCACGCTCGCACTTCGGCTTCCGGCGCCTGCGGCACACGCACTTTGTACGTGCTACCCGACTTCTTTGTTCCTCGTTCGTGGTTATTGGTTCTTCGTTGTTTGCGATTGATGAAACGGCAAAACAACCAAGAACAAAGAACGAAGAACCAACTTCGCGGCCCTCCCCCTGAGCTTGCTGACGCTCGCTCAGACCCCTCCCGTTGCTTCGCACGGGAGGGGGGAGTTGTGAGCGGTTACTTTTGCAGGAGGACGTTGACTCCCTTTTTATTGGAGAGGACGATGTCGGGTTTCTTGTCTTTGTTCATGTCGTAAATCTCGAACTGAGTTCCGACGCCGGTTCCGAGTCCTGCGGTGATGTGATGAGCGGTGAATTTGGGGGGATTGCCTTTGGAGCGATTCACTTCGAACCAGACCATCACGACGGGATCATGGGCACCTGGGTCGCCGCCGTTGTGGGCGAAGAAGCGTTTGCCGGTGACGTAGTCCAGCTGTCCGTCGCCGTTGATGTCGACTCGTTCAACCGCGTGAGTCTGTGAGAAGGACTTGTCGATTTCGTGCAGCGTCCATGCTCCTTCGCCTGGGTTTTCCGCCCACCAGACTCCGAAGTTATGAGCAGACGAGAGGAACAGGTCCATGTCGCCGTCGCTGTCGAAGTCGTCGGCATACAGGTTGGCACAGGCCGGCAGAGGCTGCTCGCCGTTGTCCGTTTTGATTCGAACCGGATGGAAGTCCCACACCTTGCCCGATGTGATGTCGCCGGGGTTCTGCCACCAGCCGTGAGCAATCAGGATGTCGGCGTGCTTGTCGCCATTCATGTCGCCGACGCCCAGTCCGTGATAATACTTGAACGTGCCGTTCTGGTTGGGATCGCCCGCTTCGCTGACCGCGTGGAACGGGAACATCTCGCCGGACTTGTCGGCTTTCGGGATCATGTTGAAGCCCATCTTTGCTTCAGGCTGTGATCCCAGGACCAGTTCACGGACGCCGTCGCCATTCAGGTCTTCGAATTCCGGAGACTCGTTGCAGACGCTGGTCCAGATCACATGTTCTTTCCAGTGATCTTCCTTGCCCGGGCCTGGGTTTTCGTACCAGTGGAACGGATCGCCAGGGAAACCAATGATGACGACGTCTGTGTTGCCATCCTGATTCATATCGTGAGCGAAGTTGCAGAAGCTGTTGCTGTAGCCAACGCCCGCAACGAACTCCCCGGGGACTCGCACTTCATGCAGCTTCCACTGAGAACCGTCGGGGTGCTTGTCCGACTTCAGCGGCGGAGCTTCGTACCAGACATCTCCTGCGATTACGTCCGGGTTGCCGTCGTTGTTGACGTCAGCGGCCGCGACACCTTCGGAACGGAATCGCTCGTCCAGCCGAATTCGAACCCAGTTGTCATCATCGCCGGCAAACAAAGGAGCAGCAGTCAGACTCAGTGCCGCCAGGCACAAACGCACGCGTTTCATGGAGGGACTCCGGTGGTTCCTGCGAGATCAAGGAACCACGTGTGGAAGGTCAGAGGAGGGGAACGACGACGACATCTCAATGTCGGTCAATTCAAGGGCTTCGCACTGTATCGAACATGCGGCGGTTCGTCCCGGCTGAACGAACGAATTTTTGGGGGGCTTGATTAGTGGTTCTTGGTTGTTGGTTGTTTGTTCTTGGTTGGGGATGGCTGCCCGTGGCGTGAGCGAGGGATGATTCGGGGGATTGTGGTGATCCCTTGCTGACGCTTCGGGTTGGGATTTTTGGGGACGTTCTTGGTTCTTTGTTGCTGATCACAACCCGCGGCGTGAGCGAGGGATGATTCGGGGGGGGTGTGGTGATCCCTCGCTGACGCTTCGGGTTGGGATTTGAGCTGCGGAGCTGCGGTAGCGTGTAGCCGTGGGTGTCAACCCACGGTGATGCCGGTGCCCAATGAGACCCAAGCCGTGAAACGGCGGCAGAATCGCAGCCGCCCTCCCCCTGAGCTTGCTGGCGCTCGCTCAGACCCCTCCCACACTTCGTGCAGGAGGGGAGGGTTTCATGGTGTGGCCGTTCCTCTTAATCTTAATCATCATCTTAATCCTAATCCCCCGGCACTGGTCGGCCAGTTGTCGGAAGCCCAGGGGAAGACACGCAAGCGACAGTTGAGCCGCGTTTTGGCACAACCACGCTCGCACTTCGGCTTCCGGCGCCTGCGGCACACGCACTTCGTACGTGCTACCCGCTTTCTTTGTTCCTGGTTCATGGTTATTGGTTCTTCGTTGTGATGCGGCGGTGCCCTCCCCCTGAGCTTGCTAGCGCTCGCTCAGACCCCTCCCACACTTCGTGCAGGAGGGGAGGGTTTGGTGGTGTGGCCGTTCCTCTTAATCTTAATCATCATCTTCATCGTAATCCCATTTCGCCGGTCGAGCGGCAGTCGGAACCTATCGGGGAAGATCTACTCAGTTGAGCCACGTTTTGTCACAACCACGCTCGCACTTCGGCTTCCGGCGCCTGCGGCACACGCACTTCGTACGTGCTACCCGCTTTCTTTGTTCCTCGTTCGTGGTTGTTGGTTCCTCGTTGTGATGCGGCGGTGCCCTCCCCCTGAGCTTGCTAGCGCTCGCTCAGACCCCTCCCACACTTCGTGCAGGAGGGGAGGGTTTCATGGTGTGGCCGTTCCTCTTAATCTTAATCATCATCTTCATCCTAATCCCCCCTGCACCGCTCGAACAGTTGCCGGACGCCCGGGGGAAGACACGCGAGCGAAAATCATTTACCATTCCAACGGCGAACGAATCCGACTACGAACGAGGAACCCCGCAGAATCGCGGCCCTCCCCCGAGCTTGCTGGCGCTCGCTCGACCCCTCCCAGACTTCGTCCGGGAGGGGAGCAATGAGGGAAACAGCCACGCACGACGCACCAACCAACGATCCAACCAACCAACCAACGACGCCCGACGCACCAACCAAGAACCACCAACCAAGAACCACGCACAAAGAACCAAGAACAAACAACCAATAACAGGAGCTTCCCCCCCCATGTCTCACCGGTCGTCATTCAAGTCTCATTCATGCGGCAGTCGTGGCATGGGAGTCTTTACTTTTGTTGTTGCTGTTCTGACCGGAGTTTCGCTGACGCAGGCGGATGATCATCAGTATCAGTTTGAGAAGATCAGTATTCCAAAAGCGACGGCCGATGAGAAGACTCGCAGCGAACTGTCGATTCAGGCTGCGGCGGAGTATCTCGAGAACGGCAGTGTGGCATGGAACGGTCAGCGGAAGTGTGTCAGTTGCCATACGAATGGTACTTACATGACCATTCGACCGGCGTTGACGAAATCGCTCGGCGCGCCGGGCGAAGCGACTCGGACGTTCTTCCTTGAACAGCTGACAAAGCTGTCGGCGGAACCCAACGAGAAGCTTCGTGAATCGACTCGTCCTGCTCAGGTGATTTACATCGCGGCAGGTCTGGCAGAATGGGACGCGGCGATTACAGGAAAGCTGTCCGACGAAACGGACAAGGCTCTGAAGCTGATGTTTGCCATTCAGGAATCCAATGGCACCTGGGGATCGCTGAACTGCTGGCCTCCGTTTGAATCTGATGCGTACCACGAAGCGACGGTCGCTGCGATGGCCGCGGCTGCTGCTCCGGGATGGCTGGAGAAAGTTGCTTCATCGAGTGACCTGAAAGAGACGGCGGCCGCGGTCGAACGACTCAAGACCTATCTCAGGACTCAGGCACCACTGCATGACTACAGCCGAGTCCTTTTGCTGTGGACCGCTTCGCGCATGCCGGACCTTCTGACAGAAGATCAGAAGAAGGAATTGATCGCAACGGTTCAGAAACACCAGAAGGCCGATGGCAGCTGGTCCATTCGATCATTTGCGGCACCGGAGGCCTGGGGTGGCGGCAACCGTGCTGACAAACTCAAGGCAGAACCGGAGTTCGCAGACCCTCCAGGTGATGGACACATGACGGGACTGGCGATCATCGTTCTTCGATCCAGTGGTGTTCCTGCTTCTGATGAAAAGATCCAGTCGGGCATTCGATGGCTGAAGGCGAACCAGCGTGAATCCGGACGCTGGTGGACTCGATCCTTGAATACCGACTCCTGGCATTTTATTACGTACAGCGGAACCGCCTATCCGTTGCTGGCTCTGCAGATGTGCGACGATCCAGCCGTCGCAAAGAAGTAGTGCCTGGTGACGGGTCACGGACTTGGGATTAGTGAGCCGCAAAACGCTAGCTGCGGGTAAAAGTCCGTCAAAATGCACAAAGTAACCCGCGGCTAGCGCCTTGCGGCTCACAGGGCATTCGTTTCAACAACCGGTTGAGCAGAGTGCTACTAGCTGCTCTGTCAGACCAACGAAAAGGGGTTCGTCATTCCCGCGCAGGCGGGAA
>JAEUII010000243.1 GCA_016795145.1 Planctomycetaceae bacterium | reverse complement strand
GGGCACCCGCACGACTCCGGCAAGATTTGTAACGCAAATTCTGTGACAATTCGGCAGGAATTCTGTTCCGATGACTCAGGAATTCAAAAAACTGCCCAAAAGCCTCACTTCGTCTCGAAAAAGTACACTCTCACCAGATTCCAGGCAACCACTGTCTTCCTGCTCAGCGCTGCATTGTGCAACAGTGTTTGAAATTGACCGGTTGGTGGCATCCGGAAAACACCCGGGCAACCGCTATAACCGATCCAGTCAACTAGTCAATTGTGGCACGAGCCTTGACCAGTCGCTTCCAGTCGAAGTCGCCTGAACCCGGATCGTAGGCCTCGAACGCATCCGTCCGGTCGATAACGAAGACCGCCCGCTGCTGCCAGCCGGGGTTTTGGTTATCGGGCTTGTCAATATCGATGCGTGAGCCAATCCGATACAAGCCAGTCCCTGTAGGCTGCCCACTAATCATCACTTTGTGCTCCACTGCTTCGAAATATGCGGCCGTCGCAAACACGACAAACGTGTTGCTCACAGTTGTCGTATTATTCATGAGCTTCGAAAGGACTTGATGCTGTTGCTGAAGTGCGGTTCCGTCCGAACTCTTGTGTTGCTCGGCGCTATTCACTTCAAGAAAATGCCGGTTGGTCTGAGCATCACCGTCAGTTACATCAGCGGTCAGCCTCCTAAGCAGTGTTGACTCTAGTCCATTGTCTGTGGTCGTAGTCGAACTGCGATATCCAAAGGATCGGAATGGCTTTGCTTTTGCGGTGCCTGGTATGAGCATGTTCCTCGGGCCTGGCGTCGCTGAAAACTGATCGTAACTACCAGAGAAGGCGCCGTCCCTAGACAACAGATACTCCAACCATCTGTCTCGATTAATAGCACTGCCATTCTCGTCAGGAGTCCTGTCTGTGGTAAATGGGGCCGACGTCCCATTTCCGAGGCCATCCATTATCACTGGGTTGTCCACAAGCCCAGCGTATACTTCCCAATGACGCAACGTATTGAGATTGACCTTGCCAGGTACTCGATCAAGGGCCACATAATTGCCCAGCATACGGTGTACGCGGGATGGTACCTCGACAAGTTGCAGCAGCCTATACCACCGATTGTCTCTGGCTTCATTGGCGGCCAGACTTACAGACGAATCGTTTGGAAAGTCTGGCTGTAGAAACTTTGCAGCGGCTGCGACTAGTGCATCCGGTGTTGGATTCATCGCCGCCGGCGGCTGTGCCTGTTGCGTTGGACTGAGATTCAGCCGATGTATCACAGAAGTGAGTTTAGCAGGACTGCAAAGTGGTATGCTCAGCAATTCGCCTGGAGATGCGAAGTCGCGGTCAAAATGGCTCTGCCAAACGCTAAATCCACTTGTCGGCGTAATACTGTTCTGTCCGGAACCGCCGTTCTTCCCAACGATGCTATTATAGCGGAGGTTGGCTGGTGTGCCGGAAAATGTACCTCGCGTCGAGTCCGCGAGTGGCTCGCGTCGCTCATCACTCAAGATGTTTGGCAGGCGATTCTGCTGTAGTTGGGTGGCAACATCGCCGTCCTGAATACCTAAGTCCTTAAAATCGACTCGAATGATGTCGACGTCTATCCACGGGTTCGGGTCTTGCCCAGGGACTGTTCCGTGCACCAATCCTGGCATATTTGGATTGATTCGCCGCTGCAGTACGAGATCAAACCCGAGACGCCCGGACATTGTAAAGTTACCCCCATAGAGATCGTCCATGGGCGTATTACCAGCGTAATTCTGAAGGTTATCGAGAAAGGCACCTAAATTGGTCATTGGGTTCCCGGCCTGGTCCGCCATCACAAAAGCAAGACTATGATCTGGGTGCAGCAAATCCAAATTACATCTTGGCTTCAATTCCGCAGCGTTCGCATCGCCACGGTTGGTGGTATTGGTAGGCAAAGTACCGCCGTTGGTATTCGGGGCAATCAGATCGAAAGTGTTGTCAAGATCATAATCCACAAACAAATCACTGCTAACTACATCTGTAGTGGATGCAGTGCTGATCGAGTATCGCTCCCCACCAGCAATTGAGTGATTCACTGCAGCTTGGCCCACAAAGCCGAAAGCCCTATAAGGATTCCCACCGTTTGACACTCCGCCAACTGGGTGGTTAGCACTCGTGCGATCCTGTCTGACTATTCTCCACATGGCAGTAGCCATCGTCGTGTTGTTTGTCGTTGCCAATGATAACTGGCTTGGCCGCAAATTCTGCAATTCGACAAAAAGATGGTTGCGTCCCGTTTCATCTGGGTACAGCGTTGCGTTGTGATTCGTTGTTGCGCTTGGCGTGGCGGTTCCGACCGCTAGCACCTCACTGAAGGCTAGTTCCTGAGCTTCAACTCCGTATACCACCCCACGAGACACACTATCCTCTCGATTTCGACCTTTGTCAGTAATTGCTGCGAAATCTGGATCAGTCTCGAGTACAGGCGGAGTCTCCATGGTGAAGGGGTCGTCGTCGAGATTCCAGCCATCGGCTAGGTTCTTGTCAAATTCGAATTTAGTGACAACATTGTCCGTGTCCATTGAATCAACCATGTTTACTGCAAACTGGGCCATCTCTCGTAGCTGCCGATGGGTATAAAGGGCCGTTCCTTCGGAAGCATTCGGATCGTTTGAAGTAAGCGAACTACGGATAGCACTCCCAGAATTCTGGGCTCCACCTATCGTGTACAGCAAAACGTAAATGTCCCGGGCAAGCTGTTGACGATCACGACGCGCCCAGTATTCTCGGTCTTCCGGCGTAACCGGGGGAAACGCTACAGGTGACGAGGGATCATAGTTGGGAACGGCAGTAACACTAATAACAGTGTTGCCTTCGGTAGCTGCGGGATGCTCGGTAAGAGGTCTGAATCTAAGTCCAGAACGCCTCATATATCGTAGAAACTGTACCGGCTGCGACTGTTCGTTGGGAGTCTGCGCTGTCCGTTCCACATCAAGAAGATGATTAATGCTCAGAGGAAGCTGCCCAATAAGATCACGATTTTCACCCACCTCTAAGGTCAACAATCTTCGAACCTGTGGACGGAATGGGTCAGTCGCGCTATAAGGCTGGCCATTGGCAGCCGTCGTTCCGTATGCAGGAGGAAACTCCCACCTTCCATCGCCATCTCCGTAGCCGTCGTTGTTTGCGTCTGCCCCATCCGTGTCGGCATTGAATTCCCATGCTCTGGCACCATCGTCGGCTGTACCAAAGACCATATCAGATCCGAGGTCGTGACGCATTTTGTATCGACGGAGACTGTTAGACAGCGTCGTGAACTTCTCGCGCACAGTATTGTTTGCCGAATCATCGAAGGCAAAAGGGGCTAGATTCTTGAGTCTTCGACTGTTATCTGGCTGCCAATCGTTGGGGTGCATTTGGAGAATCAATAGATCCGCAGGGCTAAAGATCTGATCAAACTGCCTCTGTGAGTAGTCGGGGTCGAAGATTGTCTCCAGTGGATCTTCAAATAGCGCGTCATAGAATGGGTCCTCAATCAGATCGTCACTGGATTGAGTTCCAAGGTCAAAAATGCCATTCTGCCCAAAGACGTAGCGTGGGACTGTATCGTCCATTCCGCGGTTAACAGTATAACCGTAGTATCGCGGCCAACGCGCAGGTCCACTATTGCCCGGGTCGCGGTGAAGCGCTGCTTGCCGCGGGCTTCCAGAAACGGTGGTAAAGCGAGTGCCGTCATAGCCACTGTAATTCGCAGATGTGTTTCGTCCGGTCCCCGCATAGTCCATTGGCGTGCCAAACGGCCGAATTCGGCGTGCGCTGAGATCCGCCTCGCCCTCTAATCGGTCCTGATTGTCATC
>JAEUII010000239.1 GCA_016795145.1 Planctomycetaceae bacterium | reverse complement strand
CGCATCTTCTTTTCGCTGGGCGCGAACTTCAAGTTCGCCGTAGATCAGACCGCCGCGAACGACAGCGGTCATCGCGTCCTGAGCAATGCGGACCGACAGGATTCGATCCGCCAGTTCCTGCTCAATGAACCGCTCGGTCAGCAGACTTGCAAAGCCATCAATCATGACCGCGCCGCCGGAAAGCAATACCGGAAGTCGCTGTTTCTGAAGCGATGTCTTCACAGCGTGACTGTTCAGCATTGTGGCAATCGTACGAGTCACTCGGTCCAGCACCGCGGAATACAGTCGAGCCAGCGCGCGTTCCCGGTCACTTAGAGCATTTCGCAGGTGAACATGGCCCTGCTGCTTCCACTGACGAACAGTCTCAAGATCCAGATAGGCGTTGCCTTCGTCGTCCCACTGCTGAATCGTAAACTGTCGAGCCACTTCGGAATCGATCCAGTTGCTGCCAATCGCGATGGATTCTTTCGCGATGCAGACTCCGTAGCGGGAGACACAGAGACTGGTTGTTTCAGCCCCCATGACGACGCTGATTCCCGTGAACGCTGATTCATTTCCGCACGCCAGCAGCGCGGCTTCGGCGGCGTTGACGACTACAGGTCGGTAACCCTTCATCCGAATCAGCCGACAGAGAAACTCCGCATTGCGTTCATACTGCGCGGCGTTCTCTGATCCGCCAGGAACAGTCAGGATGCACAGGTCGTTGACGCCCGAAGGAGCAGGCAGCATCGCGTCCGTCATCAGGCTCAGCATCTGTCGAGCCGGCGCGTCGTCAGAAGCGACCTGACCATCCACAAACAGAGATGTCGCAGGGACGCGGCTCAGCCACATTGCCTTTTCGGCACTGTTTCCAACAACTGCAAGAGACCCTTCGCAGATGGCGTATGGGATCTTCTGCCCTTCCAGTGCGGTACGATGAGCAGTCGTGTCATCGATCAGAGCATATTCCGAACGCCCGGCGAACATCGACAGACGATCCGGAGTTTCCGGTGACCGAAAGACACTTCGAATCCAGTTGGCTCCAAAGTCGATCGAGCAGATCATGAGTCTATCCGTTCCTTCCGTGGATTCTGAGTACCGAACTGCAGATCTTCTTCCGCCGTCTCGGATGCTCCGACCGCAATGCGGCTGGAGACGGAATCGTTTCGGCGACGATCCGCGCTGGACACCATATGAGGTGCGCGGATGGCTGTGTGAGCCGCGTCGATACGAAGTCGACGTGGTCCGGCAGGTCGGCCGAACAAATTGATTCGCAGTGGCAGCTGAACTTCTTTCAAATCGATCGGCAGACGATTCTGAATGAGATCATCCAGATCATCACTCAGAATCTCTTCCTTCATGTTCTCAACAGGCTTCGCAGCGATTGGCTCCGCGATCGGCACTGCAATTGGAGCGACTGGCTGGCTGACCATCTTTGGAGATGGCATCACAGGCTGTTCGATGATCTTCGCCTGGATCGCTTCATCCACCGTCTTCTCAAGCAAAAATGCAGGAGAAGCCGGTGCAGTGGTTTCCGCGATTCCATCCTTCGCCGCCAAAGCTCGAGGTGCCCAGTCTCGGCTGAACCACTCGCCTTCTTTCACAAGATCGATCCCTGCAACAGCTTGTGCAGGGACTTCCGGGATCATGGCGGCGGGAATAATGTTCTCGCTCATTTTCGAAGCCAGCAAACGCTCCGCCCGAACTTCCAGTTCGTCCGCCATCGCAATCGATGCGGATCGCAGGGGAGCTTCGACAACAGGCTCCGACATCTGAGGAACATCAATGTTCGTGTAGTCCATGACGGACTGTTGCGTTGCTGCAACCGGAAGGTCGTCTTCAACTCGCAGTGAACCGACCAGAACCAGAATGCCGGCAACCAGAAGTCCGCCAATCACCAGAATATTCAAAAGATTCATTTCTGCATTCACCGCAGACTCAGGCTGAATCAGATCTTCAACCGGAGGCATCGGAGCTACATCGCTTGAAGCTGGAGTGCTGGCTCCTGACGCTGCCTGCTGTGACACAGGCTTCACTTCCAGCGAACTGTTCACTTCATCCTCTGAAGCAAATGGGTCCGCCAGAGCGACAGGAGCAGACTGCACATCAAACGGATCCGATTCAACGGGAATCGTCAGAGTCGCGTTGGTCGCCTCAGTTGCTCCGGAATCCACAGACGCCGCCGGCACAGGAATTGTCAGATCCTGAGTCGAAGCGGGCACGACAGAGAAAACGTCTTCAGGAAGAGACACTGCGGCTGACGGAACTGGCAACACGGGAGCTGTCGCTGCAGGAACGACGGCAGGAATAACTTCACTGCTCTTCCACTCCGAAAACGAATGACGAACAGATCCAAAGTCTCGCGTCTGCTGAGTCCCAATGGAACCAAGACAGATCACATCACCATGCTGAACTCGATCACTGAGCGCAGTATTTCGCGAAGGCGATTGCCCTGGCATACGAGCAGGAACGCTCAGTGTGTGAGTTGATGTCGCCAGACCCAGGCCAGTCAGTACATCGCCGATCACCACCTGATCATCCGCCAGCGCAACAATCTGAGTTCCGGAGGGCGTTTGTACGGCGGCATTTTTCTGAGGAACAGTGACAGGGGACAGACTGTGAACAATCAACACGTCGCCCGCAACAAGCTGTTCGCCTGAATCAGTGCTGTTCATGTTCAGCAGCAGCGTCCATTGCGAACGCGTCTGAGCACTTCGAACAACAGTCACGTTCACTTCTGCAGAAAGTGGATTGGCTTTGCGAACCGCTTCGAAGATCGACAATGCCTGCTGACATGCATAACTGTTCGGATGCTCGACGTCACCAATGACGGAAAATGATCCTGATGAAGCCTGAGCCGCCTTTGAGCCAGCGGCGTGATCAGACGTTCCAGGCCCCGCGGTCTGAGCATAGCTGCTGGTCGCCAGGCATGCTGTCGCGAAAAGAGCCAAAAAGAGCTTCAGCCGATCCATGGCCGGAACCTCATTCTGTTTCAATAGTGTTACATCGTTGAGTCGAAGACTCAGGATCCTGTCCGGCAAAAACTGCGCATCACATCCGTGTGGGCAGCCAATTGCCTACCTAGGCATCGGCATTCATCCGAGACCCCATCATTGTTTTCACGCTCCGACGCCAAGCCCGAAAAGCCCGACGAGCACCATCCGGGCAATCGTTACAGACTCGCTGATTTAACAATGATCCTTCGAAGCAGGAAAACCAAGACAAGAGGTACCCCCAACAACAGCCAATGCCACGATTTTCCAGATCGAGGTGCCGCAGTGCTGAACGAATCATCGGCATCCAAAGATGATACCTCGGGGACCTTCGCCGGAACCGCTCTCGCGCTACCCTTGCGTACATCGACGACTACGGTTGCTGGCTCTGGAGTCGGCGGTTCAAACCGGGCCGGATCAATAGCAAGATTCACCTCAGCCTTTGTCACGACAATCAGTTGATTCGAGATTTCGCCTGGGTTTTGAAGCTGAACTCGTGCTAGTTTTGGGAACCACAATCCTCCGTCAAGTTGTTGCAATTCGTCCACCACATAGTCCCCACCGGAACCCTGCCCAAATTGAACGAAGTGTCGCCGAGGTATTGCGTGGTGGCTCAGATCGAGCCACATCCATTCAGTCTTGCCATCACGCCTTATCCTGATGCACTCCGCCCCGAGAATCTTGTCAGTCCCTTCAACGATCCAACTTTTCTCCTGCAGAACGTCGCAAAGCGATCCCAAAGGGAAAGACAACCCCTGCAGTGGACCGCTAAGAAAACCCGACATCTCCGCTGATGGAAACTGAACTTCAAGTGACACCATCTTTTCAGTGCCGCCAGGCTGCCCTTGATAATGGATACGCGTCCAGAGATTTGTTGAACCATTGAAAATGTTGACATTCCGAACGCCAACGTGGCCGGAGGTTCCAAACAATCGATCATCGCAAAGTCGCAGCCCACGTTCTGCCCAAAGCCACTCGGTCTCCGAGAACTTTCGCAACGATGCCTCCGGACCTTCAACAACCGTCGTTAGCAAATCACACTTCCCTGGCGGAAGGGAATAGCGTTCATAGACGAGATGCATGTCTGCCAGCCCGACACGCCACCAGCTCACGGCGTCTCGCATTTGCTGCTGTGTCATC
>JAEUII010000238.1 GCA_016795145.1 Planctomycetaceae bacterium | reverse complement strand
AAACATCTCTGCCCTCCAGTTCACAAACATCATCTGAATCACCATCGTGGAACTCGCCAGAGTTCCCCAGTCACACATCGAAGTGGAACTCGCTAGAGTTCCCCAACCACGACAGTGAAACTCCCTGGCGTTCGTCAGGCCTCGAATATCGGGTCGTGGACCTGGCGAATGGTGCTGCGACTGAGGGAGGGATCTTTAGCAAGATCCACTACCTGCAAAGCAAGATCCACTACCGCCAACCGGCCACGAACTGCCACAACCGGTCTACCACTTCCAGCCCGTGACACCCTTCAAATTCTGAACACACTCAGCCGGCCATTCGCCCTTGTGCAGCTTGATAATGATCTCGGCACCAAGTGCCCAGGTGGCATTGTGCGATTCGTGATCAAGCCCGGCAACGTGAGGAGCCAGCAGAACATTTGGCATCCCAATCAGCGGGCTGCTGAGCGGCAGCGGTTCGATCTCAAAGACGTCCAGGCCAGCCGCGCGAATCCGCCCAGTCTGAAGAGCATGAATCAGAGCATTCTCATCGATCAGCGGTCCGCGAGCCGTGTTGATGATGACTGCGGACTGTTTCATCAGTCCGAGAGTCTTATCGTTGATCATGTGCTTCGTTTCAGGAGTCGACGGTGAATGCAGTGACACGAAGTCAGATTGCTTCAACAGTTCCTCCAGCGACACCAGTGTGATGCCATGCTTCTTCACAAAGTCTGCCGGCGCGTACGGATCGTAAGCAATCACTTTCATGCCCAGACCGATGCCGCGAGTTGCCGTTGCCTGACCGATGCGTCCGAGTCCAACGAGTCCCAGTGTGCATTCAGAAATTCGAGGATAGCTGACTCGCTTCCATTCACCACGGCGAGTCTCCTGGTCCAGAGCCGGAAAGCCGCGCCCGAGTGCCATCAGCATGGCAATTGCGTGTTCGGCCACCGCGTGATGATTGCAGCCCGGTGTTGTCGCAACAACAATCTTCGCGCTGTCACACGCCTTCAGGTCAATCGCGTCAAAGCCCACACCAGCGCGAGCCAGTACGCGAAGCTTCGGGAGACCGGCAATGACTTTCGCCGGATACGGTTCGGAACCCGCGATCACGGCATCGTAACCCTGCAGGACATCGATCAGCACATCATTGTTCCACAGGTCGCGTGAACGATCCGGCACATGACATTCATGACCCGCATCGGCCAGCATCTGGAAATGAGGACCTGACTCTGAGCTCAATGCCGTGCACAACACTCGAACCATTTGAAAATCCCGCTATTCTTTGAAGGTGGAAACGAAGAATGAAACTCACCGTTTGCCGTTCAGGCCGACGAACACGTGAGCAATGGCCCTGCAGCCTCATCACAACCCGACACGTCAGTGAGGGGCAAACCACGTGACGCACAGCGATCCCTCGCTGACGCAACGGGTTGGGATAAGATCCGTGGTCTGTCGAAGAGCCCTTGACCCAGAGGAACCGTTGATGCGCAACCTAGCAGTCCGTCTGACGCCCGACAATCAGATCGAAGTTCGAGTCGGAACGGAATCCCGTACGGGGGAAACGTACTATCTTGGCATGGACAGTGGCGTGAGCGAGTCTGACGAAACAGTGCGCCCTGTTGAAGGCTGCATCCGGCTTCTGAAAGAATGGCTGCGACTGCTGACGGAATTACCTGATCAGCAGCAGGTCTTTTTGCCGTTCGATTTTTCTGATGAATACACGAAGTGGCTGACGGTCCGGCGAGACGGTCGTGATGGCCATGTCGTCTTCGGCTGGTCCACGATTGAAGGCTGGGCCATTTCACCATCGAACTTTGATGAACACGCCCACGTCCTTCCGGAATTTACCCCGGACGAACCACTGCACATCCAAACCTTCTACCTGCCGCAGCTCCTCAGCAACCTCCGCCGCAGCCTCATGGAGATCGAACACCACTGAATCCACGGAGCCTTGAAGTCAGACAGTCACTCTGGCTGTAGTGGATCTTGCCAAAGATCCCCGAGCCCCAGCACCGTTCTCAAGTTCCGCTACCCGAGATTCACACTGAACCCTGAACACTGAAAACTGAACACTAACCCCGAAAACTGCCCCCAAATCCCGCCAACTGAAAACTCCAAACCCCTCACCTTGACACCCTCCGCCCCGACTGATACTTTCCGCGCCGCGATGGCAACCCCATCGCAACTCCCGGGGGGATTAGCTCAGTTGGGAGAGCGCTTGCATGGCATGCAAGAGGTCAGCGGTTCGACCCCGCTATCCTCCACTTCCCGAAAAAATCAGTTCGAATCGTGTTTTACGAGACCTGACGACGTTCGTCCGTGCGGTGAAAACTCAGTTTCAATCGTGGTAGTACTACCACGAAATGACGTGGAGTCCCGCACATGGCACGAAACCTGAATGTTCTTCCGTCGTACCTGCTCCACAAGTAATCCGGACAAGCCCGCGTCCGTGTGACTCTTAAGGACACTCTGCTCGGTCCTTACAACGTTGAGCCGTCTTGAATCAGCTACGGTCAGATCGTCGCCAAGTTAGCCGGCGGCCTTTCATTTGCACTGTTTGCACCGTCTGTGCCCCGCATGATCCTAGCGCAACTGATCTTCGTGAGTGCTGACCTGCACCGAAAGTTTCCTGAACAAACGCTAGAACTGCGCTCCAGTCCAGTGTTTCAGGGACACCTGCTTCACTCCAGTTTTCGGCCTCTGTCTCTCCCATGTCCACTGTACGCTGATTCATCTCATGAACCTGCGAAGTTGTACCCCAAAAACCAGAGTATTCAGCCGGCACGAGTGGGGTGTCCTCAGAGGATCGTTATCATGGAGACTGGTGGCCTTAGGGGCTCCACTAGTCCTGATCGTTCCTCGGATCCTGTTCGTCTGAAGCTGCATCGAACTCCATGTCACAAACGAATCTCTCATCATTCATCTGGTCTGTCGCTGATCTTCTGCGGGGGGACTACAAGCAGTCGGAATATGGAAAGGTCATTCTGCCTTTCACGGTGCTGCGGCGATTGGACTGTGTCCTGCAGCCGACGAAGGCTGATGTGCTGAAGGAGAAGCAGAAGCGTGAGGCAGCTGGGATCAACCCGGAGCCGTTTCTGCTGAAGAAGTCAGGGCTGTTGTTCTACAACACGTCCCCACTGGACATGAAGAAGCTGATGGGGGATCAGGACAATGTCCGGGAGAACCTCTTCAGCTACGTTCAGGCGTTCTCAGCGGACGTCCGGGACATCTTTGAATGCTTCGACTTCCATACTCAGATCGAGCGTCTTGCGAAGGCCGGGCTGCTGTACCTGGTGACGGAGAAGTTTGCGAACATCGACCTGCATCCGGACACCATCACCAATGCGGAGATGGGGCTGGTCTTCGAAGAGCTGATCCGGAAGTTCGCGGAAATCAGTAACGAGACAGCCGGGGAGCACTTCACACCTCGTGAAGTCATTCGGCTGATGGTCAATCTGTTGTTCATCGAAGACGACGAAGCTCTGACGAAGCCAGGGATTGTGCGGTCGCTCTACGACCCCACGGCCGGAACGGGTGGAATGTTGTCGGTCGCTGAAGAGCATCTGACTGCTCACAACCCGAAGGCTCGGCTTGTGATGTTCGGCCAGGAACTCAACGGGGAGTCCTATGCCATCTGCAAGGCGGACATGCTGATCAAAGGGCAGGACATCAGCCAGATCATCCACGGAAACACCCTGTCAGAAGACGGGCTGTCCGGGAAACGTTTCGACTACATGCTCAGCAATCCCCCGTTCGGTGTGGAATGGAAGAAAATCCAGAAGACCATTGAGAAGGAACATGAAGAGAAGGGATTCGATGGTCGCTTCGGACCGGGATTACCTCGAGTCAGCGACGGCTCTTTGCTGTTCCTGCTGCATCTGATTTCGAAGATGCGATCAGTGAAGGATGGTGGCAGTCGATTTGGCATTGTCCTGAATGGATCCCCATTGTTCACCGGAGGAGCGGGATCCGGAGAAAGCGAGATCCGGCGGTATGTCCTGGAGAACGATCTGCTGGAAGCGATCATCGGATTGCCAACCGATATGTTCTACAACACCGGCATCAGCACGTACATCTGGATTGTGACCAACCGGAAGCCTGAGCATCGGAAGGGCATGGTCCAGCTGATTGATGCCAGCAGCATGTTTCAGAAGATGCGAAAGAGTCTGGGCAGCAAGCGGAAGGAACTGTCACCTGAGCACATCGACGAGATCACTCGATTGTTCGGCGAAGCAAACGAAGTCAGCGTTCCAGCGGACGACGGCACGAAGACACCCATCAGCCGAATCTTCCGCAATGAAGACTTCGGATACCGAACCATCACCGTGGAACGTCCGGAACGTGATGAAAAGGGCAACGTCGTCAAGGAAACGAAAGGCAAGAACAAAGGCAAACCGAAGCCTGATGCGAATCTGCGTGACACCGAGAATGTGCCACTGAGCGAAGACGTCGAGACCTACTTCCAGCGTGAAGTTGTCCCACATGCCTCCGATGCCTGGATCGATCATGACAAGACGAAAGTCGGTTACGAGATCCCGTTTAACCGCCACTTCTACGTCTTCAAACCTCCGCGCGAACTGGCTGAGATCGATGCTGAGCTGAAGATTGTGACAGACCGCATCCTGGCAATGATCGGAAGGCTCTCGAAATGAGCTTCCCGAGATACCACAAATACAAGAAAAGCGGCGTTCCCTGGATCGGCGATATCCCAGAGCACTGGGAGCAAACGCGACTAAAGAACTTGTTCAATTTGATGAAACGGGCTCCCGAGGAAGCTGATGAGATTGTCACTGCCTTTCGTGATGGAGAAGTCACGTTGAGGCTGAATCGCCGCGTCGATGGCTTTACCAATGCGATTCAAGAGCATGGATATCAGCGAATATTGCAGGGAGATCTCGTGATACATGCGATGGATGCCTTTGCCGGAGCAATCGGTGTCTCTGATTCCGTTGGAAAGTCGACGCCGGTATATTCGGTATGTGCTCCGAAACGCACGAATGTAAATGCGCATTACTATGGTCGGCTTCTCCGCCACATGGCATTGAGCGGCTACATCAATTCACTTGCCAAAGGTATTCGGGAACGATCGACCGAGTTTCGATGGAATGAGGCGTCCAACGTTCTTGTACCAGTCCCCACGCTGGATGAACAAAACCAGATCACGGCTTTGCTTGAGCGTGAGACATCAAAGATCGACGCACTGGTTGCGGAGCAGCGGCGGTTGATTGAACTGCTGAAAGAAAAACGTCAGGCCGTCATCTCCCACGCCGTCACCAAAGGCCTCAATCCCAATGCCCCAATGAAACCCTCCGGCATCCAATGGCTTGGGGATGTGCCTGAGCATTGGGACGTGTCACGTCTAAAGCATGCAACTTCTCATATTGTTGACTGTCCACATGAAACTCCGACTATCAACGATGATGGGGAGTTCTTTTCGATCAGAACTTCTGACCTAGACGATGGGAATCTCTACCCAGACCAAATGCGACGAGTCGACCGAAGCGAGTATTTACATCGAATACGTCGTGAACCTGTACTTTGTGATGACATCGTATACAGCCGAGAGGGCGGACGATGGGGACATGCTGCTTTGGTCCCAGAAAGCGACCGCTTCTGTCTCGGCCAGAGGATGATGCAATTTCGTGCGAACGCTGCTTTCAATCCTCGATACCTGATGCTGCACCTGAACACAAAGAACGTATATCGGCAAGGAGAAGTAGATACCGTTGGAGCGGCATCGCCGCATGTAAATGTCGAGACAATTCGCAACTATCGCTTGGCAACTCCGCCAAAAGAGGAACAGGAACAGATTGCAGAGTTCGTACATTCAAGGACTGAGACATTGGACCGGCTCATCACCGAAGTACAACGTGGGATCGAACTACTCCTGGAACGTCGCACCGCTCTGATCTCTGCCGCTGTTACAGGCAAGATCGATGTCCGTAACTTTGTGGAGTCCAACTGAGATGGCCAGCACTCCAAGTAGATTCCGTTCTTTCTTCTCAGCTCGGAACCTGAAGGAATCTGGATGGCGGAGATCACGTCTTCCTATCGATAGAGGCAACGAATTGGAGATTCAGGCTGAATGAAAACGGCCCAGGAATTACTTTCGGAACTCAATAGTCTGGATGAGCATCTTTGTATTGAAGCAAAGACCTCGGCCGATGTTGGGACCTCATTGCTTGAGACGGTGTGCGCGTTCGCGAACGAGCCACAGTTGGGCGGCGGCTATATTCTGCTGGGAGTAGCTCCAGCCACAAATTCGTTCTGGCCCGTCTATGAAGCTGTTGGTATTCACGAACCGGACAAGCTCCAACAGGAAATCGCCACTCAGTGCGCTTCAGTCTTCAACGTTCCCATTCGGCCCAGAATTGTGACTGAGCGGATCGGGGAACGAACAGTCATCACGGTGTTTGTTCCGGAGGCTGGTACACACGAAAAGCCTGTGTACTTCAAGAATCAGCCCTTGCCAAAGGGCGCTCGCAGGCGAATTGGGTCCACTGATCAGAAATGCACAGACGATGACCTCATCATCTTCTATCAGGACAGACGAGGAGAGTCGTATGACGAACAGCTGGTCCGCGACGCAACTCTCGCGGACATTGATGATGAAGCGATTGAACTGTACCGCAAACTTCGACGGGAAGTTCATGCTCAGGCAGAAGAACTGACATGGAGTCGTGAAGACCTGCTTGAAGCGTTAGGAGCCGTAAAGCGAAGCGACGGAGTTTTGAAGCCTACAGTTGCTGGAGTACTTCTGTTCGGAAGCTCCAAAGCGCTCCGTCGTCTGTTTCCAATGCTTCGGATCGACTACATCCGTGTACCTGGCCTGCAGTGGGTCAAAGATCCGGATAAGCGATTTGAGACGGTCGAAATTCGAGCACCGCTGCTAAGTGCGTTCCAGCGAATAAGGGCCTCCATTCTTGATGACTTGCCAAAGGCCTTCTCGCTTCCAGCCGGAGAGATTCAGGGTAAAGAGATTCCTCTGCTGCCGGACCGAGTGATTCGCGAAGTGGTTGCCAATGCCGTCATGCATCGCGACTATCGTGTGCATGGTTCAATCCAGATCATTCGTTACAGCAATCGCTTGGAGGTGCGAAATCCTGGTTTTTCGCTGAAAGCCGAAGAACGACTCGGGCAACCAGGATCAGAAACTCGCAACCCCAAGATTGCTGCAGTTCTTCACGAAGTGAATTTTGCCGAAACAAAAGGCAGTGGCATCAAAGTCATGCGAGAACTGATGGATGAGCAGGGACTGTCATCTCCAGTCCTGCACTCAGACCGAACTGGTAACAGCTTTATGGCTATGCTGTTGTTCCACCATTTTCTCAGCAAGGACGATCTCACTTGGTTACGGTCCTTTGATCAGCACTCACTGACGGAAGATGAAATGCGAGCGATGATCTCCGCTCGGGAACTTGGTGCCATCGACAATTCCACGTATCGAACGATGAATCGAGAAGTGGATACACTTTCTGCCAGCAGGCATCTGAGAAAACTCTGTGACTGCGGGCTATTGGAAAAGAAGGGAAACGGGCCTTCGACATACTACGTTCCAACGCAGAGGGCACTGGAGAATTGGCCACCGCGACCGGAAAACACCTCTCAGGCTTTAGGGGGCAAATCCACCGAGCAAAGTACCAAATCCACCGAGCTGGAGGCCAAATCCACCGAGTTATCCACCGAGCTTCAGGAACGAATCCTCAGCGCTGGCCGGAAATCTGACAAGTCTGCCCTTCTTCAGCTGGTTGTCGATATCCTGACAGAACGGCCTCTTTCTGCTGCCGAACTGGCTGACATTCTTGGCCGGACGCAGAAACACATCCGGACGGAATACCTGCAACCGCTCTTGGAACAGGGGAGGATCGTTCGTTCAAACCCAGAGAAACCCACTGATCCCAATCAGACCTACACCGCCGCCATTTCCTCGAACGGGATCTCATGAGCCTTCACAAAGAAGTGACATTCGAAACAGAAATCTGCGATCACATGAGCCAGCATGGCTGGCTGTATGCTGACGGAGATGCAGCTGGCTTCGTGCGAGGACTGTGCCTGTACCCGGCAGATGTCCTTGAGTGGGTACAGACTGCTCACAAGGATGCGTGGGATTCACTGGTCAAGAACCATGGTGCTGCCGCTGCGGACACGCTGCTGAATCGTCTGCGGCATTGCCTGGATTCACTCGGGACTCTGCACGTCCTTCGACATGGGTTTGATGTGCTGGGGCTTCGGAAGGAACTGAGGATGGCTCAGTTCAAACCGGCCAATGCCATGAATCCGGAGATCACCGAGCGATACAACCAGAATCGTCTACGAGTTGTCCGGCAGGTTCGTTACTCCGTGCATTCCGAAGACTGCATCGATCTGGTGCTGTTCCTGAACGGGATTCCTGTGGCAACGGCCGAACTGAAATCGGACTACACGCAAAGTGTGGACGATGCCGTTGATCAGTATCGTCAGGACCGCAACCCTCGACCGAAGGGATTGTCAGCGGAGCCTCTGTTGTCCTTCCCCGGCGGGGCTCTGGTTCACTTTGCTGTCAGCAACAGCGAAGTTCGAATGACGACTCGTCTGGACGGTAAGAACTCGCAGTTTCTTCCGTTCAACAAAGGCAACAACGGAGCTCAGGGAAACCCCGTCAATCCGAAGGGCTACATGACCTCGTATCTCTGGGAAGAAGTCTGGCAACGCGATAGCTGGCTGGAGATCTTGGGACGGTATCTGGTCACCGAACGCGATGATAAGAAGGCTCTGAAGCGGACCATCTTTCCTCGTTATCACCAGCTGGATGCCACCCGCAGGCTGCAGGCCCAGATTCTGAGTGAAGGCACTGGCGGAAAATTTCTGATTCAGCATTCCGCTGGATCCGGTAAGACCAACTCCATTGCGTGGACGGCCCACTTCCTGGCAGATCTTCATGACCAGAACAATCAGAAGGTCTTTGACACCGTCCTGGTGGTCTCAGATCGCAATGTGATCGACGGACAGCTTCAGGATGCCATCTTCGGCTTTGAACGCACCACAGGCGTTGTGGCCACTATCAAGGGCGAAGGCGGAAGTAAGAGCGGAGAACTGGCTGAAGCTCTGGGTGGTCAGAAGAAGATTGTTGTCTGCACCATTCAGACCTTTCCGTTCGCCATCAAGGCCGTGAGAGAACTCGCGGCGACGTCCGGGAAGCGATTTGTCGTCATCGCGGATGAAGCTCACAGTTCGCAGACCGGCAACGCCGCTGCGAAGCTCAAAGAGGTTCTGACGGCCGAAGAGCTGAAAGAGTTTGAAGACGGTGGTGAGGCCAGCATGGACGATGTCCTGGCGGCTCACATGGCCAGTCGAGCCAGTGATGCTGGAATCACTTACATCGCATTCACGGCCACGCCCAAAGCGAAGACGATGGAATTGTTCGGTCGTCGGCCGGATCCCAATCGACCGCAAGGAGAAGACAATCTTCCCGAACCGTTTCATGTGTACTCGATGCGGCAGGCGATCGAAGAAGGCTTCATCCTGGACGTGCTGCAGAACTACACCTCGTACTCACTGGCCTTCAAGCTGGCCAATGCCGGTCAGGAGATTGACGATCACCTGGTCGAACGGAACGCTGCGAAGAAGGGCCTGATGAACTGGGTGCGACTGCATCCGTACAACATCGCTCAGAAGGTGCAGATCGTTGTTGAGCATTACATTGAGACGGTGGCTCCGCTTCTGGGTGGCACAGCGAAAGCCATGGTGGTCGTCAGCAGCCGCAAGGAAGCTGTTCGCTGGCAGCTGGCAATGCAGAAGTACATCAGTGACCGAAACTATCCGCTGAAGACTCTGGTTGCATTTTCCGGAGAGGTGCCCGACACAGAATCCGGCCCGGATCCGTTTCGTGAGACTTCTGAATCACTCAATCCAGGGCTGAGAAGCCGGGACATCCGTGAAGCCTTCAAGGGAGTGGAGTACCAGATCCTGCTGGTGGCCAACAAGTTTCAGACCGGTTTCGACCAGCCTCTCCTGTGTGGCATGTACGTGGACAAGCGGCTGGACGGGATCCAGGCTGTTCAGACACTGTCTCGCCTGAATCGATGCCATCCGGACAAAGACCGGACATACGTCCTGGACTTCATCAATGATCCGGAAGAGATTCTGAAGTCGTTCAAAACGTACTACACGACGGCTCAGCTGTCAGACGTCACAGATCCCAACATCATCCTGTCACTCCGAGCAAAGCTGGACGGCATGGGTTACTACGATGCCCAGGATGTTGACCGCGTCGTTGCCATTGATCTGAACCCCAAAGGACGGCAGTCAGAACTCGATGCAGCCTTAGCGCCTGTTTCCCAACGACTGCTGACACGGTATGCAGATGCCCTGCGAGACTTTCGTGCAGCCACCAAGAGCAATGACAAGACCGCTGCTGGTGCCGCGAAGGACATCATGGATGCCCTGCTTCTGTTCAAAACGGACGCAGCAACGTACCAGCGTGCCTATGCGTTTCTGTCACAGGTCTTTGACTACGGCAACACGGACTTCGAAAAGCGAAGCATCTTCTTCCGATACCTTCTGCCGCTCCTGAACTTCGGCCGTGAACGTGAAGAGGTCGATCTGTCACAGGTCGTGCTGACTCATCATTCCCTGAAGTCACGGGGCCAGCGAACCCTCGCACTGGTCGACAAAGACGCCCCAAAACTGAAACCACTCACCGAAGCCGGCAGCGGCGCCGTCCAGGAAAAGCAGAAAGCCTACCTGCACGACATCATCGAGCAGCTGAATACGATCTTCGGAAGCGAAACCACGGAGAACGATCAGCTTTCGTTCATGCAGGCCATCCGCTCGAAGATGCTGGAATCGGACACCCTGCGAGTCCAGGCCGAAGCCAATACCAAAGAACAGTTCGCCAGCTCCCCGGACCTTGTCCCAGAACTCCAGAACGCCAACATCGAAAGCCTCGACGCCTTCACGGAACTCAGCACGAAGCTGCTGAACTCCAGCGATGCTCAGAAGAGCTTCCTGACGCTTCTGCTGAGCACTGGGAAGCTGTGGGAGATGTTGAGGGGCAAGGATGGCGGGGGCACGACAGCGATCAGAGTTTAGAAGCTAAGACGCACTGATTACTCGCTTGGGAATCTACTCTGCGGACAACTGCCGAACGAATGCTCTATTCTGATGATGACAGTTTCAACAACGCACGGCGACGTGTTGTCGATTACTTCAATCGGTACAACGACTGGTGCCTGCACTGTGCGATTGGCCATGTCACATCTTCCGATAAACTCCATGGGCTGGCGCAGGAGATCTTCAATGAACGCGATTGCAGGCTCGAAGAAGCCAGTGAACCAAAGGTGGGCCGTCCCCCACGATCCATCTTCTCTCCTTCCAAACAATTCAGCCTTCGCGTCTGGCACCAGGCGAAAGAGTATTCGTGGCAGGATGCCACGACTTACTCGACACACTGTCACGAATCGCCTCTAGCGACCCTCTACCTGAACATATTCCAAATGCCCCCGAACCAACACGGCCATTCATCAATCGATGAGTTCCCGAAGTTCCGCACCTCCGGATAGGATCGAGGGCCCTTCTCGGTCCAGATACCGCAAGAGAAGACTGATTGTCTTTCTCGCCTTTTGAGCATTTGCGTGCCTCATTTGCTCCACCGTCGTCTGGGCCTCCACAAAAGCGTCGCGAACTTTCCGGTAAGCCTCTGTTCCCGGGCGCAGAAAATCATCGTCGTAGGCACGTCTTCTCAGTAAGAAGGCGATTGCCAGTGCCGCGTAGTTGAATGTGAATTCGATCTTCTCCGCTTCAATTTCTTTTTTTAGTATTTGCAGCAACGGTCGGGCAAGGCAATGGCATCGTTCGGTTTCTATTCGCTGAGTTGCGGCATCGCGGTATCTCAACATCTCAGCGAACGCCTTGATCCAGTTCGTGCGTCCATCAATTCTCACGCGCAGAACTGCATCAAGCTTCTCCGCAAACAAGGCAATCAAATCTGGCGTACGGAGGCATTGTCCACAGGCAACAAGTTCGTGTGGCTCCAGCGAACTTCCGTGATGTTCAATCCATCGTTTGATCAATGCTTCGAATGGAGCGCTAGCCGTGGCCGTGTATCCAACCGCACGGATCAGATTCTCAGAAAACCAGGTCTGCCGACGCCTTGGATTTCTAAGCCGGTCAACGGTGAAGTCGACCAGAGCAGCAACTTCTGTTGAAACTCCATTGGCAGGGATACCGTCAGAACTAATCGCCGTTGGTTTTTCTTCTTCCAAATCAGATGGACGAAATCGGGAATCCTGTTTATTGCGGAGCGACGAAACGAGTTGCTCAAGATTGCTTTCGGTTTGTAGTTGTAAGAAACGCAGAATATCGGTCCTGACTTTGCCCCACAGTGTCTGGCTGGCGGCACGCCGCAGAATTGCCGGAAAGAGCGTTGGACAGTTTTCTCCAAGCCATTCGTCTGGAGACTGCTTGAGGACTGTCATCTTCCTCCATTCAAGGAGGAGCCTGCTCGATTTCAGAACCCCTTTGACTTCTGGAACGACTTCAACCTTTGCGTTCCCCTGAGCTGGCTCAACGGATACACTCAGCTTTACATTTAAGTCGATGGTTGTGGGCGAAGGAAACTCTGCACGCACTGAACGGGCAGTAGGATATTCCTCGTGCGACAGCGTGACTTCAAGATGACCCATTCCCTGGTTCACGGCGAATCCGGTGATCGGTTTTGGTCGATTCCAAACCTTTCCGCCCTCGACGAAAGTATCGTCATCAGCCAGCAGCGGGATCCATGCGGGGGTTCCCAGCACGTAAGCGGCGATGCTGAGTTTTGGCAGCGTATCGAGATAGGTTGGTTCTTTGCGGGCTAATCTGCCCGCAAACAGAGCCGCACCTGTGGCAAGAATAGACTGGCGCGTTGAAAATGGTGCATCGACAACGATCCGATGGTCTCGCGATTTTGGAGCCAGCCTTTGTACTACATGTTTCCAAAGAGGGCGTCCATCGGCCTGAATCCAGTGACTTAGGGAGCCCGTGATCACGATTCCAGCCGACTGGATTCCTGCCATCGCTCCCCTGACGGCATCGATCTTTTCTTGCAGTACCTGCTGGCAATTTCCCCCACCGGAAACTTTGAACGGATCCACAGTCTCCGGAAGCTGCTCCTGACAAAAATCCATCGCCCGTCGATTTCCCGTTGCTGCAACAGCGGCTCGTTCCTGATTCAACAACGCCTGAATCAGCGTCGCCGACCCCCATGCTTCCGCCCACGCAGACTGTCGGTTGGTTCGCTCTGAGGGGACACCGGCTGCCCTGAAGACAGCATTTAGTCCGAAGGACGGTTCTGCTCGAAATGCCCTTGTTGGTCGTTTTCTTGCAGGAAGGAGATACTGACGTCCTTTGATGCTGCGCAAGATCAGATCCACGCAGGTGATCTCGAATTGATCCAGCCCAAGGTGAATCGTGATGAGTATCCCGGGATCATCGCAGGCTGCTGTGTACAGACTCGCATCGTCGTTTTTGACGATCGACTCACACCAAGCCAGCGCGGCAGCAATTGGCCTCCATAGCAGCTTTACGTCTTTCCCCTGATGCCGACAGGCGTCAATCAACTCCTGCTGGCGAGCCATACTCGCATCGTTGGGAACCACGAGCACCGGCGCGCCGACAGAATTCTTGATAGACCGCACTGACTCGACAAATGCTGCAGCGATCACATCAACGCAGCTACATTGACCGCTCATACCGTCGTCATACGGTAAAGACCACGGTGAAGAAGAGCTGTTGTTCGCGAATTCGGACCACGCTAAAGCCAGCGGAAAGCGTCCCGGGAGTTTGCCATCTTCGATGCGAGATTCGGGGGGCCACTTCATTCCAAGTCCGCGCGGGTGCGGCGGAAACCGTGTATCCAAACGGAATGGTTCCCGCGGAAATCGAGGCAACAGCACAGCAGGGGGGACCGCAAATTCGATCGGCACCGGCACTGCTTTCAGTGTGTCATTGTTCTGAGTTTCCACAGCAGCAGCAAAGACTGCAAATGGATCGATGACAACACCTGCGGCGCGCGGCCCGTCTTCGAAGCCTGTAGGAATTGATTCACTGGCTACTGTTGGAATAACCATTGAATCCTCTCCCGGAAAGTTTCGGCATGATTCTGAACAGGAACTGTCAACTGCCAGCCTTCGGCTAGGTCGAGACTTTCGATCGTGAGGCTTGGGCCGCCGCCTCCTTTACGCACAACGGGTTCAACAAGAATGCCTCTGATTTCGTTGCCAGGCAATTGTTGAAGCGTCTCTTCGAGGTCGACTAGTCTGGCCTCGAACTGATCTGCCGCAGCGCCAAAATCAAAGACGGTCCAAAAGGCGATGGTCGAGTTTCCCGAAACAATCGCAAAGTCAGGAGATAGCGGCGTGAGCTTGCCGAGTTCTTCCGAGTGTTCATTCAATTGATGACGCAGGATAAGGTGAAACTGGTCTCCGCTTGTGCCGCGATACCATGGCCCGGCCATCGTTCGGTCATCAAGGAAAGTGCCTGACACCTGCTCAGTCCGAATCGCCATGTCGCCGGAACCTCCACCACAGGAATCACACAAGCCGTTGAGCGCCGCCATCACAGCAAACAGAATATGTTCAGAAAAAAGCCGTGCCTGCCAGCGCCAGACCTTCTCCTCCAGCGATTGTTGTCTGAAAAGCTGCAGATAAGCGTCCCAGAGAATTCGATATCGAGAGTCGTGCATCAACACATAATTCGGCTGGGGATGCCCCGTAAGCCGCCCCGCGCGGCTGACAGGTGACTCTTTCAGGAGTCGGTCAACAAGCCGTCCGAAACGGGCAACTTTTTTCACTTTAAGGGAGCTTGAGTGATCGGAAAACTCATGGCAGTACCGACCACAGGCCTGCTTTGCCCGCTTCAGCAGGTCAGCAACAACACGGTTCTCCGCAGAATCCAGATCATCGACACGAACGACTGCGAGCGCCTTCTGTCGGACCCCGGCTTTCTCAGCCACCGTTTCGCCAGGTTGCCTCGCCAGCCAACGGAGGCAGGCACTATCCACCTGCTGAATTCTTCCCAGTGGTTGTAGCTGCCTTTCCCTGCGAAGGCTGACGCGGGGGTGATCACAAACGTCTTTCAGAGTTTCAGGAATTGTTTCGGCGAGTCGGACAATCAGCGCGAGGCGGGCATCTGTTTGCGACCCTGACTCCAGCCATTCTTCCACTAGACTGTCAATGTCGCGAAGGGCGATGCCCTGAATCTGGATTGACGTTTCTGAACGAGACCGAGCGGCACGATCGTACAAAGACAGTATGGTGTCAATGTGGTTGTCGATTACACGGTCGATGGTGTTTCTGACATCTGAACTCCAGTGGAATAACCTGCTGAGTTGCATAACGAAACGCCCCTGTCCGGGCACTTCAATCTCGATCGTTTCGGACGTGCGGTATCTTTGCTGCGAAGCATCGTGGTTTTCATCGTTCGGGACAGGCAGTTCAAAGCGAATCCAATGCTGTCCGTCAGCACCTACCCAGCGCGCAACAACCGGAACAGTCTCGAAGGATGCTCCGAAGAAACAAGACGCATTGCTTGCCGGCACGACAACAAACAGTCTGCTGCCACTGAGAGAATCGCCGGAAAGATCTGCGTTCCCCGGACTCCAGGGAGTTTCCGCAAGCATCGGCCTCATTTTTGCCTCAGACTGCGTCATACCTGTTGCGTCCGGTCCACTCCTCGCCATGTGAAGGCATGCTCAGAGTCTCGAATTGACAACTTGAGGGCTTCGAGAAGCTCCTGATCATTCAGGTCTTCAATAATCGACTGCAGCTCTGCCAAGGCTTGTCTTGCGCGATTCTCCGTCAGGTCGACGCCTCGCAATTTGGGCAGAATCTTCATTTCGATCTGGTCACTGATTGCCGTTTGATGTGAATCAGCCACCACATCAGGATAATTCGCAACGTATGCGAGCATGGACTTGAACGTCCGGTGCGCGAAGGGGCGTCCAACAAGCCGCAGGGCGGAATTCAGCCGCTCAATGATGCCTGCTGACTGATGAAGTACATCGTTCGCAGCCCCATTCTCCACAGATTTGATCCATGACTTCCAGGATTTGTACGGGAGAAGGTTTGTCGACGGCTTAGGTTTTCCGTCGCCGGTAACATCGTCAAGCACGCTTGAAAGGTCTGACGGACAACCAAATCGCAGCACGTTGGCCCGGTCAATCACTTTGTCCGACAGTGTCTGAGTCGTTTCATCTTCATTCATTGTTCCCACAAAAAGCACATTGGTGTCCACGAACAGAGGGAGCGTCGGTTGAGTACGCACCTCGACCTCTCCTGCTGTGGCAGCAAGTCTTCGAAGGCCGACCTCGATCATGAACTCCGCTGCCCTGCGGGATGTCGCATTGGAGCGGTCCATGTTTCTGCGGTTCTCTAGTTTGCTGAGGAAATCGCTGAAGTAATACTCAACCCTTGCCAGATTCATTTCGTCGAGCAGTACAATTAGCATTCTCTTCGCGAGATGGTGTTTTTTCCACGCTTTGGGCGCATTCCAGTCGCGTTCTGCATCCAGAGCAAATGCGTCCATTTGCAGCAGTGCCCGAGAAAGTTCCGTCGCCCGATAACGATT
>JAEUII010000224.1 GCA_016795145.1 Planctomycetaceae bacterium | reverse complement strand
TCGTTATCGAATCCATCAGGATGAACGTCTAAAAAGCGCGGAACGCGAGAGAGCCGTCGCCGAAACTCGACTGGCCGAGCAGCGCAAGCGGCGGCGAGTTCTGAGACTTCTTGGCGCCGTCATTCTTCTGACGCTGATTGCCGGAACGTTCGGGCTGCTGAGGTTTCGTGAGGATGCTCTGATCCGTGAAGCTCAAACCGCTCGCATGAATGATTCGTTTGAGATCCTTCTGAAGCAGGCCAGAACGGCATTGATGCTGGGTGAGACCGATGAAGCATCACTGCTGCTTTCAGATGCCGCCAATCAGATGGACGACTCAATTCGACCGGAGCATCTTGATGAACTGAAGAGTCTGCAGTCGGACCTGGCTCTGGTTCATGAACTCACTGCGATCTACGAGTTTCGATGGACTCCGGTCGACAATCATCTTCCGTCGCTGGATGAGACAGCAAATCGGATTCATGCGGGCCTCGGAAAGTTTGGGCTGCTTGCGGACGCGGCATCGACAGTCGAAAAAATCAAGCCCTCTGCAGTACGCGAACAGGTGATTGGCATGCTGGACAGGCTTCAGCTGATTCGTCCATCGCTGCTCGTTCGAGATGTGCTGTTCGCACTTGAAGAGGATGCCTTTCGAACAAGACTCCGCAGAGCGATTCTCCAGAAGAACTGGGACCTGATGAGGGAGCTCGCTTCGTCTCCTGAGTTTCTGAAACAGCCCCCGCTTCTGATTTCAATACTAGGCGACGCGGGCGCACTGCCGATGGATGTCAGACGATCTGTTCTGAAGTCCGCGATTGCAAACCGACCCTCCGATTCAACTCTTCTCTTATCGCTTGCATCGACATACTCACCGCGCGATCCGAAAGAAGTCACCGAAGCGATTCGATGGCTTCAGGCAGGAATCGCGGTTGCTCCGAAAAGCTCGGCCGTGCGTTGCAACCTCGGTTCAGCCCTGCGTCGAAATGGTGACCTCCAGGGAGCGAAAGTGGAGTTTCAAAAAGCCATCGAGTTTATGCCGGAGAATGTGAACGGGCACCTGGGAATTGGCCTGGTCGAGAAACAACTCGGCAATGTTGAAGCCTCAATTGAAGCGTTTGAGAACGCAACGAACATCGCCCCCAGGAATATCAATGCTCTCAATGGCCTCGCTTCATCTCTTGCTGCATATGGTGATTTTGATCGAGCATCAAAGCTGCTTCATGAAGTGTTGGCCATCGACCCAAATGACAAGTATGCACTCACAAACGTGCCCGTTGTTGACAAAGCCGCAGAACGATCTGCGAAACTGCCTGATTTGATCTCCGGAAAACTGACACCGGATTCACCGACTGAAGCCGTCGAGCTTGCTCGACTTGCCAATAAGACGGTACACGGCAGGATTCGCCTGGCCGCGAGACTCACGGAAGCTGCGATCACTTCGTCACCGGAATGGGCCAGGGACGTCAGGGCCGGATATCGATATGACGGTGCATGTTACGCTGCGAAAGCCGCGTCAATTCCAGATATGACAGAAGGCGGGATGCTACCGGATCAGCCGGAACGACGACGGCTTCGCGGCCTCGCACTGCAATGGCTGAACGAAGATCTCGCCGCGATGAAGATGCCGGGCCTCGACCCGGCCACCAGGACCGCCTACAGAGAACGACTTGAGCAGTCGCTGCGTGATTCGGATTTGCAGTCACTGCGATCAGGCGGTGATCGTTCCGACTGGACTCCCGAAGAAGTTGCTTCCTGGGATGCCTTCTGGGCCGACGTAACCAACACTGCCACGACTCTGGCGGCGCCCTGAGCTTCATCGTGGGCAAGTTCCCTTCGATACGAACTCAACACGCGGCATGTCCTGCGTGACTCAGTTTGGTTTGTCGGTGAACGGAGACTGCTCAAATGCCGGCGGATCAGTTGTCACTCGTGGGTCGTTGGTTTCCTTCAGAATCTGCATCAACCGATCAGCGAGCTTCGCTCGAGTGTCCGCATACTTCGGATCCAGCGCCACATTGTGGATCTGATCGGGATCGACGCTGAGATCGAAGAGTTCTTCCGCAGGACGTTGCGCGAATGCTCGATCGAACCACGTTTGGTTCTCCGAGTTTTCGTGGACGTGTGTAATGAGCCAGGACTTTGTCGGGCTGGCGTCCATATCGGCAAACGCTCCAAAGGTCGTGGTTTCCAGTGCATCCGCATCCGGCATTTTTCCGGTCGTGCCAAAGCCTGGAGCCGTCCCCATCGGCCAGCGGTCAGGAGCAAAGTTGCGGATGTAAAGAAAATCGGCCGTGCGAATGGCTCGCTGAGGATAGGGTCGAAGTTCCAGGCGTGCCGCAGCGACATGACGTTCTCGCCCCGTCACCACGAAGTCTCTTGTGGAGTCAACAACACCTGAGGCGTCCGATTGAAGGACCTTCAGCAAACTCCGGCCCGTCATGACTTTGGGAACTTCAACACCGGCCGCTTCCAGAATCGTTGGGGCAAGATCTGGGAGACAAACAAAGTCATCAACAACGCGTCCTCCCGGGATCCGGTCTGGACAACAAACGGCAAGTGACACTCTCGTGCCGAGGTCATACAGGTTGCACTTTCCGCCGGGCACACCTGGCATACCATGGTCACCGGACACAATCACCATCGTTCGCGATGCCTCACCGGTTTGCTCCAGCACCGCGAGTAATTCACCAAGTCCTGCATCAAGAGCCTGGACTTCACCAAGATAGTCCGCAACGTCTTCGCGCACTTCAGGAACATCTGGCAGATGAGCCGACATCTTTCCCTTCAGCGAGTCGGGATCGATCTTCCAGAATCGTTTGCCGGAACCCTTGATCCAGGTCCGATGAGTATTCGTCGGCCCCCACCAATAACAGAAGGGTTTGTCGCCTGGACGCTGCTTCAGAAAGCTCTCGAAATTTCCTCGCACTTCCGCCAGCAACTGAGCTCGTGTCGAGGCTTCATCCGCGGACTTATTGAGTGCTTCGGAAAAATCATTGAACTGCCGTCCGGATTTATTGAACGCAGTGCGTTGAGCACCGATGGGGGCGTTGCCAGGCGTACCGGGACTCCAGACCTTTCCAGTGTGTCCGATTGCATAGCCGCTTTTTTCCAGAAGCAGCGGGAAAGTTGGAATCGACGAGTCCCAAACAGCTCCCTGCAGAATTGCTCCGCGTCCGGTTCGCCAGAAGTACTGACCGGAAAGCAGCGAACTGCGGCACGGCGTACACGACGGCGCGTTGACGAACGCGCGAGTAAACAGAACTCCTTTTTTCGCAAGCGAGTCAAAGTTTGGAGTTCTTACGGCATCATTGATCGAGCCTGGTTCTCTTTGACCGTAAATGCTGGCGTATCGGCCCCAGTCGTCGGCAAAGACAAACAGGACGTTCGGACGATCTGATGGAGAACTTTGGGCCAGTGAAGCTGTTCCGTTCGTCAGGCAAACAAAGACGGCCAAAAGGGCAAACAATCGCTGAAACATGGCAACACTGGCTCCGGTGAGGTGAGTCAGGGAGATCATAAACTCGTGCGACAGAGGTTATGACACCGCTCCTCATGCTGCAATCGGCCGGCACGGTGTTGGGAGGTTTCAGGTTTTACATACCTCAGCTAAATGCACAGAATGTCGCACGGTCTATTGCGGATTTGCCGAACTTCGTGACCCAAAACGTCAGCGAGGGGTAAAGACGCAAGCCGGTCCTCAATAATCACTCGCTGAAGCAGTGGATGAGGAACATCAACTACTGATCCATGATTCGCGACAACGAACGAGGGCGAGCTGCGACTCAGGTACTGCTGCACATGACACTGGAAGAGATCTTTCATGCCGCGGTTGAAATTCCACGAGGGCCTGACCGAGACGAGTTTCTCGAGCAAGCCTGCGAAGGAAACTCTGCGCTCCTGCGCGATGTGAAATCGTTGCTCAAGGCAAACGATACTGACAGCCATCTGCTTGAGCATCCCATTGTCGTGCTCAACACAACTCAAACGCGCATCGAAGGAGCGACGTGGTCTCGAGTTCCGACGCTCAAACTGGGAAGCCTGCTTGGCCGCTTCGAGATTCGAAGTTTGCTGGGGTCGGGTGGCATGGGTGAGGTGTACCTTGCGTACGATCCGCAGCTCGGTCGCCAGATTGCAATCAAGGTTCTGTTTCCGAAACACTCGGCAGACTCACAATGGCTCGCGCGATTTCGCAGAGAAGCTCGGTCAGCCGGAGCGGTGAACCATCCAGGTATTCTCACGATCTACGAAGTTGGCGAATCGCAGGGAACACATTACATCGCCTCCGAGTACATTGAGGGAGAGACACTGCGATCCAGGATGAATCGCGGACGACTTTCCGTTTCCGAAGTGGTCACACTGGCAACGCAGATTTGCGCCGCGCTGACTGCGGCGCATGAGGCCGGGGTGGTGCATCGGGATCTGAAACCGGAGAACGTCATGATTCGTCATGATGGACTCGTCAAGGTCCTGGACTTCGGACTGGCGAGGGCCGCCGAAGGATCCGATTCCGGATTGCAGGCCGGTGAGACACCCGTCACGTTTTCGGGGCTGCTCGCAGGCACACTCAGTTACATGTCACCTGAGCAGGCTCGAGGACAGCGAGTCGACTACCGGAGTGACTTATTCAGCCTGGGAGTTCTGTTATTTGAAATGCTCTGTGGGCACGCTCCGTTCACCGGAGCGACGCAGAGTGACGTGCTGGTCGCAATTCTGGATCGATCGGCTCCCCCGGTAATTCGTGACGGAGCAGTGGTTCCTGAAGAGCTTTCACGACTCATTGAGAGACTGCTCGTCAAAGATGTGTCACAGCGACTGCTGACGACTCGCAGTGTGCTGGAAGAACTTCGCGCATTAGGCGGTACGAGCACCGTGACCGATGTCCAGGCAGGACCAGCGTCCAGAATTGATGCCTCTCCACGTCCGGGCGCTGCTTCCGTTGCTCACGGTCCCGTGTCGACAGCTTCCTCGCATGAGCCCATGCGTATTCCGGATGTCCGTTATGCTGCAAGTGGCGATGTGAACATTGCCTATCAGGTCTTTGGATCAGGCGACTTAGATATCGTCTTCGTGATGGGATGGGTCTCGCACCTTGAATGGTTCTGGAAGGACCCGTCGTTCGCGAAGTTCCTCCGGGAACTTGGGACATTCGCCAGAGTCATCCTTTTCGACAAACGGGGAACTGGTCTGTCCGATCGTGTTCCTGTGCATCAGCTTCCTACTCTCGAACAGCGAATGGATGACGTTCGCGCGGTGATGGAGGCGGTTGATTCTCAGCGAGCCGTGCTTTGCGGTGTTTCTGAAGGAGGCCCGCTCTGTGCCCTCTTTGCAGCAACGTATCCGGAGAAGACCATTGCGATGGTGATGATCGGATCGTATGCACGCCGACTGTGGGCCGAAGATTATCCTTATGGTGTCCGCGAAGAGCACAGGCATCACTTCCTTGAGGAAATCCGACGCAACTGGGGCGGCCCCGTTGGGATCGAAGATCGTGCTCCAAGCATGGCACACGATCCGCAGTTTCGAGACTGGTGGGCGACCTATCTTCGCATGGGAGCCAGCCCGGGTGCAGCATTGGCGTTGACGCAGATGAATGCTCAGATTGATATTCGCCCGATTCTGCCGCTGATTCGAGTCCCCACGCTGGTAGTACACCGGACCGCGGATCGTTGCCTCAAAGTGGAAGAAGGGCGTTTCCTTGCCGAGAATATTCCGGGGGCAGAGTTTTGCGAACTCCCGGGCGACGACCATCTGCCATTCGTTGGTAATCAGGATGAGATTCTGCAGGTGATTCGTCGTTTCCTGACAACAAGCTCCAGGGCCTCACACGTCGAACGAATTCTGGCCACAGTTCTTGCAGGCTCCCTGACTCCTCAGAAGACGCGTCAGGGTGAAACGTCCGGGGCAGGGTCGTTACTGACCGACAGTTTCCGCAACAGCGTTCGGGAAGAAGTCGCATTGTATCGTGGAAGCAATGTGGTCTTTTCTGATGACCTTGTGCTGGCCGCGTTTGACGGACCATCCAGAGCCATTCGTGCGGCTCTCAGCATAACGCGAGCAGCGCATCGGCACGGAATGAATCTTCAGAACGGAATCCATATCGGTGAATGCGATGTCTCCGACACCACGATCGATGGACTCACCGTTCAACGTGCTATTCAGATTGCCGGGGCAGCACAATTGGGAGAAACGATTGCCACAGGGACCGTCAAAGACCTGATCGCGGGTTCGGGGATTCGATTTGCCGAGGTGCCTCGTGACAGAGTACCGGCCAGCCTGCTAGATTGTCCGTTGTTTACCGTACTCCAGTGATCGATGTGACTCGCATCCGGACCGATGAAGTTTCGAAATGACAGGCGAAGGTGACGACACTTCCGAAAAGCTCTTCCAGCTCGTTTACGATGAGTTGCGCGCACTGGCCTCGTCTAAGCTTCGCCATGAAACTCCCGGACAGACACTGCAACCCACAGCACTTGTGCATGAAGTCTATGTGCGACTCGTAGCCTCGCGAAAAGATCAGCACTGGGATTCAATCGGACATTTCTTTGCCGCGGCGGCAGAGTCGATGCGACGCATCCTGGTCGATCTCGCCAGGCGAAAGAAAAGCAGACCTCGCAGGGATGCAGCTTCAGAAATCATCATGCAACTGGACGGGATTCGGGACGATGTCACCGAAGATCAGTTGCTGGAACTGGATGCCGCGCTGAAAAAGCTGGAAGCAGAAGATCCGGACAAAGCAAGGATCGTTGTGCTGCGTTATTTCGGAGGATTGTCGATCGAACAAATCTGCGAGGCGATCCAGTCATCCCGAACATCCGTCAGCCGTCACCTGACTTTCGCCAGAGCCTGGCTGCTCCGGGAAATGACAAGAGAAAACACTCCGACTCAGGAGTAATGAAACTTCGGCGAAACGCTGCAGCATTCCTGGCTTACAGCCTACAATGAGGTCCGGAGTAACCTCGATTCAGTCTCTTTATCTGTGCGGACCTCTTCGGTCAGGAATCACCGTGGCAAAGAAAGCCTCGTCAAAGAAACGGCCAGCAGCAGAAAGCAAAGCGACTGCGAAAGCGGGTGTGAGCAGCAAAGTTGCGAAGAAGATCTCCGAGTCGCCTGCTCAGAAGAAGGCTCGTGCCGCAAAAATTACTCAGCGACTCGCGGAGCTATTCCCCGTCGCTGAATGTGCACTGCACCATGAATCTGCATTCCAGTTGCTGGTGGCCACGATTCTCTCCGCTCAGTGCACCGACGAACGCGTCAATCAGGCGACACCTGAGCTGTTTCGCAAGTTTCCTGATGCGAAAGCTCTGGCGGCCGCAAGCCAGGAGGACGTCGAAGAGATCGTCAAGCCGCTTGGGTTCTTCAGAAACAAGGCGACGAATATCCGAGGCATGGCGGCTGAACTTGTCTCCCGGTTCAGTGGTGAGATTCCACAGAACATCGAGCAACTGATCACGCTGCCGGGAGTCGGACGAAAGACTGCCAGCGTGGTCCTTGGAACATGGTTCGGTATCCCTTCCGGTGTCGTTGTGGATACTCACGTTCGTCGTCTGACGAACTTACTGGGACTGACGGAGTCGGAGAATCCGGAAATCATCGAACGGGAAATGATGGAGTTGATTCCTCAGGACGAATGGATCAACTTCTCGCACCGACTGATCCACCATGGTCGCCGAACCTGCGTCGCGCGCAGGCCTAACTGCGCTGAATGCGGCCTGCTGGAACTCTGCCATCGTCAGGGTCTCGCCCCCTTGTAGTGGAACTTGCCGGAGTTACTCCCTCACGGAGTCGTGGAACTCGCTTTTATTAATCGTCTACGACTTCAACCCATCTTCGACGCATCTCCGAAACCGTCGCATCCCGAAAACAAAAAAGGCCCGACGCTGCCGTCGGGCCTTCTGAGTGCCAGGATTTACTGCGAGAACTATTCCTTCTCGTCTTCTTTCTCTTCTTCCTTCAGCTGCTTCCGAAGGGCATGCAGTTCTTCCTGCATCGCCTTCATTTCTTCGTGAAGCTGCTTCATGGATTCGTGGACTTCACGCTGTTCTTTGAAGTTGTCGTGGGCTTTCTTCGCGTCTTCTGCAGCCAGCTGAGCATCCCTTGCCTGGAGCTCGGCGGCCCTGCGAACCTTCTCGATCATCTTGTGCATTTCAGCAGGCTCGGTTGGTGCCTTGCCTTCGACGATCACTCCAGGGTGGATTCTCTGGATGCGAACTCCAGGAACACGATCCTTGATCATCTTCTGGATGTTCTCCGGAAGTTTCTCCAGCCCTTCGATGTCCTGAATGCCTTCCATGTCTTCGGTCACAGTCGCGACAACGACTGGAACCTTCATCTTCTTCGGAGTGACCGTGATCTTCTGCTTATCACCTGCTCGCAGAATTTCCAGGTGCAGCTCTTTCCCGTCTGAGCCTGTTACGGCTTCGACCAGTTCTTCTTTCGTGCCGACTGGCTTTTCATCGATGCTGACGACGATGTCATTTTTCTGGATGCCGGCTTCTGCGGCCGGTGTCTCATCGCGAACTTCCAGAACCACAACTCCGGCCGCGCCAAGCTTCAGGTGACCTCGCAGAAGTTCTGTGGCTTCTTCGCACTGCACACCGATGACAAGTCGTTCTTCTTCGGCCACGTCAACGTCGGCGTCACTGTCAGAAATCAGATTCTTGACGATCACTTCATGTTCTGCGACGCCGGCTTCACTCTTGTCGCCGTGCAGTTCCATCAGAATGGCCTGACCTTCGGCGCCATTCACGTCGTACTCTTTCTTCTGACCATCGGGGCCAACGACGACGACCTTGCCCTTCGTGACAACCTTTGGTGGATCGCCGTCTTCACCGTTGGAGGTGGAAGAGGTTTCGATTCGGAGCTCGACACGTTTCTTCCCTGCCGATTCCTCCACGTCTTCAACCGTGATCGGCTTGCCTTCAACGACCTTGGCTTCGTCGTCGTTAATGAAGACGATTCTGGACCCCTCAACGCGGATCGGTTCCTGAGCACCATTCTCAGTGACAACCTGAATTCGCTGGCCATCCTGAGCGATTGCCGACGTCTGAACTGACGCTGCGATAAGGCCTGCCGACAAAGCGATCGTCCATCGTTTCATTTCGTTCTCCTGTGAAGATAAGGGGCAAGCCCCATAGAAGTGTGATCAATTCTCAAAGTGACGGGAAGTCGTATTTTCTATGTGCGCAGCGGCATCCACCGGCCTGCTGCAAACCATCATCATTCCCGCGCAAGCGGGAAGCCATGATCAGAATCGGGCAAATACGCTGGGTTCCCGCCTTCGCGGGAATGACGGTCAGTGAGAGACCTATGGCCTACTGAATCACCAGATCAGGGTCTTCTGAAACTGGAACCAGCATCGACTTGTTTTCTCCGGCCGGGACCACAATCCATCGGATTGGCTCCTGCGAATTCTCCGGCTCGGCGAACAGCGGATGACGACGATCTGATTCCAGCAGATCGTTCACGCCACTGTAAACGGGAATCTGAACGGGATTCGCTCCCGGCATTTGAAACTGATATGACTGAGGCCCGTTGGAAGCCGTTTGTGCTCGGGGAAATCCCGGATTGAACGAACCTGGCCCTGGTGCATTGCTGGCCATCGGCCGCTGATCCGGAGTGAAATCCGGAATCAACATACCTCCGACAAACGCGATCGCGGCACACAGAGTCAGTGACGTCACCGGATGAGACCACCAGTGTCGTACAACCTCGCGCGCTCGTTCACCCGACACGCGAGGCATCGGAGTCGCCGTTGAAGCAGGAACGGAATTCTGAACGTTCTGCACCAACGATGATGATGCCGTAACAGGATTCAGCGTCGCACTCGCTGCGACAGACTGAGGACTCAGCATCTTTCGGAGACCTCGGTCTTCCAGAAGGCCACACGCCAGAGTCTTCCAGCCGCCGTCCAGTTGATCCAGACGCTTCAGAAGAGCCTGAGTCTCCGATGAAGAAAGTTCATCATCCACACAGCGCTGGATCAAGAGTTCATCTCGTTCGCTGATCAGCATTGCGTCTTACCCTCTTCCGAAAACTGCCGCAGCTGTCGCCGCAGGTTCTTCCTGGCTCTCAGGAGTCGGTATTCGATCGTGTCTTCCTGAACTCCCAGGTGACTTGCGATTTCTCGGTAGCTCCATCCTTCAGAATACTTCAGCATCAGAATCTGGCGATCAATCTCATTCAGTTCGCCAAGAGCCTGATGAACGGACTGCTGAGCCTCCGCATCCAGCAGCACATCGAGCGGTCCGGTAGTTTCCTGCGATACAGGAACTGCTGTCACCAGTCGCTCCTGCATCCGACGTCGTCGTCCGGAAGCACGCCGATACATCAGCACCTGCCGAACCGCGACCTGGTACAACCATGCACCGATGCGATTGACCTCATGCAGCACATTACGATGCCGAACAATTGCCAGCGCAATGTTCTGCATCACATCCTCCACGGCATCCGGTTCATTCAGACGACTGCGCACGACCGTGCGCAGCCAGCCTTCGTGTTCCAGAAAGATTGCCTGAGGACTCATTGTGCTCACAGTGTCTTCCTTCAGAGGCCATCGCCCCTGACTCGTCAGACCTGCGTTACATCACGGTTTTGGATGCTTGCAGTCTGACATGCAAACCGTTTACACCAATGAAGTTGCCGCGCGCTGGGCTTCTCCGAAAATTCATGTCAGAAATTCTTCCGATTTTGAAAACCACGAAGAAAAACGGTGGTGCAATTCTGCCTTTTCGTCCCCTCGAAATCACTCTTTCGTAATGGTCTCGTCGAGGTTCAGCAGCAGATTGGCCATCATCGTCATCGACGCAAGTTCCACGGTATCAACACCTTCCGGAGCTTTTGACGCGCCGATGCCAAGCAGTTTGCCAGCTTCGTCCTTGTGAGCCGTGTAGTGCTCGCGATGTTGCCCGAGGACTCGGTCGAGCACCGTCAGTTCGTGCTGCGTGGGAACTCGGCCGGTACACAACCGGAACCCGAACGCCAGTTGTTCCTGCGGGAATGCCCCTCCTTCACGGACCATTCGGGCGGCAAGATTCCTGCTGGCTTCGACGTACTGCTCGTCGTTCATCAGGACAAGAGCCTGCAGTGGAGTATTCGTGCGGGCGCGGCGAGCCACGCAGGTTTCTCGTGATGGTGCATCAAACGCCATCAAGGACGGAGGCGGGGCCGTTCGCTTCCAGAACGTATAAAGGCTTCGGCGGTACAACGCGTCGCCCTCGTCACGCTTGTAGTACTGAGTCGTGCTGCCGACGAACGCGACCGCTTCCCAGATTCCATCCGGCTGGTACGGCTTCACGCTCTTTCCGCCGAACTGGTCTCGCAGCAATCCACTGACCGACAACGCGCTGTCGCGAACAACTTCTGCGTCCAGTCGGAAGCGAGCGCCGCGTGCAAGCAACTCGTTGTTGGGGTCGGCCTGCAGGAGTTCCGGAGTCACATGGGACGACTGACGGTACGTCGCTGACATCATGATCAGCTTCTGGAGTTTCTTCACATCCCAGCCAGTCTCGATGAACTCGACGGCCAGCCAGTCCAGAAGCTCAGGATGAGTTGGCCATTGTCCCTGCGAACCAAAGTCTTCCGCGGTCTTCACGATCCCGCTTCCGAACAGTTGCTGCCAGAATCGATTCACAGTGACTCGCGCCGTGAGCGGATGCTCCGGAGTCGTCAGCCAGCGAGCAAGTCCCAGCCGGTTCTTCGGCGCGTCCGCAGGAAGCGGCGGGAACACGGCTGGAACGCCGGCTTCGACCTTCTCGCCTTTCAGCGTGTATTCGCCTCGACGCAGTACGAAGGTGTCACGAGGCGTTGGAAGGTCCTGCATGATCATGGTGACCGGGATTGAAGCTTCCAGATCATTGCGCTGCTTCTGGAGATCGTCGATCTGCTTCTGGATTGGTTCGAGCGTTGCCTTTGTCGCTGCGTAGACATTCTGGAAGAAGTAATCTCGAATCTGTTTCGTCTGTTCCGGGCTCCGCTTATCCGCTTCGACCTTGATCGCGTCTCGAACGGGTTGTGGAACGGATGAGGCCGTCAGCGACTTGTCGTACGCTTCCCATTCCGCGAGCGATTCAAACGAACGTGTTCCCTGAGGCGTCTTCGTCACGATGCCGGCGTGGTCCCAGTAACAGGTTCCGCCGAACTGAGTAAACGCCCAGCCGTTCAGTTCGCTGCCTGGCTTCAATCCCACGTGAGCTGCATCCACCTCGAGACGAACCCACTGTCCGGCCGCCGGAAGGTCGCCCATGCGCCGATGATTGACGCCATCTCCCGCACCGAACGGAATCTTGTCCTCGCCCCAGAAAGCACGGTGTTCCCAGGTGCCATCATTGAACTGAAGCATCACGGTCTGTGGAGGATTTGCAGGATCAATCCAGCAATAGGCGAACAGCTTGTCGCCTTCGCCGATCTTCAGTCGGTCTTTTGCTTCCGTGAAGAAATGCTGACTGAGGGCGTCTGCTTTTCGGCGAGTCGACTTGGTTCCGGAATGCACCTGATGGTCCGGAGCGGTGACGAATTCCCAGGGCGTGTCGCCCTGCAGATTGGCTCCAGCCGGAGCTTCATCTTCGATCCACACGAATTCCATCGGCTCCGGCGCGGTGACGGGCTTACCGGCACCGGGATCTGAATATTCAACCTTCGAGAGAGCGGTTGTCATCTCTTCACGCAGCTTCACAAGACGCTGATCCATGTCGCCCAACGTCGATGTCTGTTCTGCAGAAGGGACCTTGATGATTGGCGGAGGTGCCAGAGCATTTCCGTCCATGGCGGCATCGGCCGACGCGTTGTAGAACGCATAGAGCTGATAGAACTCCTTCTGCGAAACCGGGTCGAACTTGTGGTCATGGCAGACGGCACAACCGAGCGTCATTCCCATGAAGATTGTTGACATGGTTTCGGTGCGGTCGACCGCATAGCGAACCAGAACTTCTTCATCGATGGAGCCGCCTTCGCTGGTCGTCACGTTGCAGCGATTGAAACCTGTTGCAATCTTCTGATCCAGTGTGGCATCAGGAAGCAGGTCGCCCGCAAGCTGTTCGACCGTAAACGTGTTGAACGGCTTGTTTCCATTGAATGCGTTGATGACCCATTCGCGGTACTTCCACAGTGAACGCTCATTGTCGAGATGCAGTCCGTGAGTATCGCCATAACGAACCAGGTCCAGCCAGTACCGCGCCATGTGCTCGCCGTAATGCCGATCATTCAGCAGTCGGTCAATGAGAGCTTCGTAGGCATTCGGACTTGTATCGTTCAGGAAAGCATCAATCTCGGCGGGAGTTGGTGGCAGGCCGCGAAGGTCCAGAGTCGCGCGACGAATCAGGGTGACTCGATCCGCTTCCGGAGACATTTTCAATCCCGCCTGATCCAGGCGAGCCATCACAAAGCGGTCGATCGGATTCACACATCGATCCGGCTGCGACACTTCAGGCAGGGACGAACGAACCGGTCGAATGAATGACCAGTGTCCTCGATATTCTGCCCCTTGCTGGATCCAGGCCTTCAGGAGTTCCAACTGAGCCGGAGTCACAGCCTTACCAGTTGCGGGCGGCGGCATAACCAGATCCGCATCGGTCGTCGTAACGCGTTCAATCAGGGTGCTCTTAGCCGGATCGCCAGCCACGATTGCGGCATGACCGGATTCCAGTGCGGCGCGAGCCCCTTCCGCTGTATCCAGTCGAAGCCCCGCCTTTCGCTCGGCGGTATCCGGGCCATGGCACTTAAAACAGAGGTCCGACAGGATCGGACGAATTTCACGATTGAAGTCGATCTTTCGGTCGTTAGCAGTCAACGATCCTGCGGTAACAACCAACAGCGCGAGCGGCAGAAAGTAGGTCTGGCGAGTCATAGTCTTCGGCGGGATGGGAGGAGAGTGTGCGTACAGAAATGTACGGCACAAGTGACCAATCAGCCTCGATTACGACAGATCGACTTCGACTTGTCAAGAAGCGACACGAATGCCAAGGCCCAGCGAGCTGGATCACTGGCCCCAGCGCCCTACGTTCCTCATATTCTGGATTCAGGATGTGAGATTCCTGAATTTATGGCCTCGATCAGTCCCTGCTGGAATTCGCAGGGCTGAAAATCCAAAGAGCCCGGCAGACATGGGGTTCTGCCGAGCTCTCGGGAAAGGAGGAGGAACTGGTTTTGCTCTTGGCTGAGATGACTTCGCCGCGTGTTGGCGATCATCCCGTATTACACTGATGCGGCATCAGGCTGATTCACCAAGTCTCTGTTTCATTGTGCGGATGAACAGTGACGAGTGCTCCCGCTGCGGGTTGGCAGGAGCCGGTGTGATCCTCTTCACAAGGCTTTTTCAAGCCTCGATTAGTCGAACAGATTTGTCAGTGATGTCAGGCGGAAGCCACCCAGCATTCCCTGCTTTGCAGCGGGACGAACCATGTGCTGACCGTCTGGAACATTGAAGGCCTGCTGAGCCATGACAACCTGGCCCTGAACCTGACAGGTCTGGCATGAGTTGTATCCAGCGGCACCTGGACAAACGCGAGCATGGAAGTCCGCAGGATTTGGTGTCGGAGGAATCATGCCAGGTCGCTTCTGCCACGTTGGAACTTTGTGGTAGTAGTAACCAAGCTGAGCGGTGTCGGTTGGCTGGTAGACAACCGGGTAGTTTCCGACGAAACCGCCGCCTGGGTTGCCGTAGTAAGCCTGAGGATGGTAATTCGCATACCATGCCCAGTCATAGTTCACTGGAAGGCGTGCTGGAGGAGCCCAGCCAGCGTCCGGATAGGCCTTCGTGGCACAGCAGCTGTTTGGAAACAGCGGGCGAGTCCAGAAGTTGCCTCGGCAGTTGCCCTGCATGCACGGGTCACATGACTGATAACCAACGAACTGTCCATGACCCTGGCAGTTGCAGTTAGCCTGAGCAAAGGCTGATCCTGCTGTCAGCACCAGCGCTGCGATGCAGGCAAACGACGACGTTTTCATGAGTTCCTTCTCCAGAGACCAGAGAGTTCTTTGCTGAAAAGCAGACTGTTGTGAATCAGGCCGGGAGGTTTATTGATGCTCCGGAGAGCACTGTTTCGACTCACCGAATTCAGATCCACTCACAAGATTGACAAAGTAACGTTGTGCCGGTTCAGCGACTTCCGATGATCACCACTTCAGATCACGACTCGAATCGATCCGTGCTTCGTTCGCTCGTGATCGAGGAATCACCAGGTGCGGTGATACAGTGGCTGAGGTGACGTCTGTGGGTTGTAGTTCCCGATGTGAGTCACTCGTGACGAAGGGATACCTGCACTGTAGTTGTAGGTGTAGTTCACGTTTGGAGCGACAGGCACGGTCATTGGCATACCGTAACCCTGAGCACCGTACATCTGAGTGTCCTGAGGATTGATGTATCCAGGCTGGTCAGCGTATACGATCTGATACTTGCCAACCGGAGGACATCCCTGTCCGCAGCAGCCGGACGGAATCATCCAGCCGAACAGACAGTCTGCCAGGCGGGCATTCTTGTTTCGGAAGCTCATTGAGTGGCCACGCCAGAAGTCTCGGCAGGCAGAACCCGTTCCGGAGTCGCATGAGTGAGCGAAGATAGTGACATCGCCACCGTTGCACTGGCATGGACTGCTGTGACAGTTCTGACACCATGCCATCGGCATTCCGTTGGCATCGCAGGTCGAGAAGCAGGAGTTACAGTCCATTGGAGTATAGCAGGTGCCGTTCCAGCAACCGTTGTTGCAGCCACCCTGCTGACATGGATCACATGGCATGCAGCCAGGCTGGCACATCATTGGCTGGCAGACTGGGCCGCATTGAGGAGCACACTGTGGTGCACAAGCTTGTTCGCCACATTCAAAGCTGGCCTTCTGAATGCCGCGACTGCCGCTCATGCGGACAACGCCTTCGTTGGCATCAGCCGATGCTTGCGCGGCAGCTGGTGCTCGGTCGGACATCCGTACAACGCCTTCGTCCGCGACAGCCAGCCCTGCTGAAAGGGCTACACACAAAGCAGCAAGGCTGCGAAGAGTGTTCTTGAAGGGAATCATGGTTCCACCTGATTGAAAGAATTGTTTCAAGGAGTTCTGCGCGGAGGCAGACCGGTGACCAGCGCTGTTCGGCAGCGCGTTGGGCTGACAGAGATCGTTGCTCTGTCGTTCTGCGGGCCAGTTCCGATAAACCTGTGAGCCTTGCGAGCTCACTCACGGACTAGCGGATGTAGGGCGGAGTGAACAGCGTGAACGGGCTGATGTGAGACTTGTACTTCACGTCAACTTGTGTTCCCTGGAGACGCCAGTCTTCGTGAGACCACACTCCGAACGGTGTCACCATCCAGCCGCCGTTCACCTTGTAGTAGTACGGCCCATAGAGTGCCTTGTACTGATGCGGATACAGCATCTCATGGTGATGGAATGCTGGATTGATCACCGCGGCTCCACCAATCTGCTGTGGAATGCCAGGGATCGGTGCTGGATACAGTGCAGCTCCGGTCTGAGGATACATGCCACCACTCTGGATGGCCATCGGAGCCTGTCCGTTGTAGACCGGACCTGCAGGACCAGCCGGGGCTGGTGAAGGAGTGTAGTAACCAGCGGAAGTCATGCTGGTAGGCATTGGTGCCTGATAGGTCTGCCAGTTGTTTCCCGGGAAGACCGGAACCGGATTTGACTGTCCTGCCGGAGTCGCGCTGAAGTACTGCGGTCCGCTGACAGAAGAAATGTTCGGAAGAACAGGAGCCTGCTCAACCGGAACTGGCTGAAGTGCTGGTGCTGAAGGAGCCTGCACGACTGACTCTGGCACAGAGTCCTGAGGAGCTCCGGCAGTGCGTCGAATCGACACGGCCTGTCGTTCCGCATCGCTCACGACTGCTCGCTCGATGCCACCAGCCTGCGAACCAGCCTGCTGCGCCGTTGCCTTCGCGTTGGCTCGAAGCTTGCCAGTGGCCGATGTGCCTTTGGCTTCTGGTTTCGTTGATTTCTGGCCACCTGAGCGATGCAGCCATCCAAACAGTCCGGTCGACGCCGGCTTCTTCGCCGGTGTGTCGTCGGCGATCGCACTGCCAGTGCAAAGCACGCCCAGCATCAGCGCGACTAAACTCTTGCGTAGCATTCGAGCCCCCTCCGTGGATTCGCCGGACTGTTCGTCCCTGCAAAAGCGGCCAGATTCCATTGGTCCGCGTATTCTCAATTCCCTCGACCGCCCTCTGCAGGGCGTTCTTCACAGCTCCAATCCTGCTGCGAAGATGTCGCTCATCTCGCCAATCCGCAATCCTTTGCGCGACTGACAAAATGGTCTGACATTCAGTAGTTCGGCTCGCAATGGCGGATCAGATGAGACATTCCGCATCCGCGGCATGCCCGAAACATGCTGCAGAACAGTCGCCTGCGTTCGAGTTTTCTCAATCCGAAAAGTCTTCCGCTTTTGCCCTTGTTGCCAGATTTCTCCATCATGGATCTCTGGGGATTTGGGACTGTGTTCACTATAGTTCCCGCTGGCCCGAACCCGAAGAAGGGCGAACCGTGGAAGTCAGCAAATTTCCACGCAAATGACGAATCTGGCTGGCAAAGGACGCCATTGTGGCACGCAGGAAATCTTCAGGACGTAATGATTCTTCCCTCTTCGAAGACGATCGAGCTCCCGATGCAAACGTGCAGTTTGTGCCGATCAGCGATGAGACTCGTCGACGCTATTTGAACTACGCTCTTTCCGTCATCACCTCTCGCGCGCTGCCGGACGTTCGTGATGGCTTGAAACCCGTACAGCGCCGCATCCTGTATGTGATGTACGACCGCCTGCGTCTGACGACTGACGCGAAGACTCGAAAGTGCGCCAAGATCTGCGGGGACACGACCGGTTCGTTTCATCCGCATGGTGAAGTTGCAGTCTATGAAGCTCTGGTCCGAATGGCTCAGGACTTTACTCTGCGATATCCACTGGTCGTTGGTCAGGGGAACTTCGGGTCCATCATGGGCCTTCGAGCTGCTGCAGCGCGATACACTGAAGCCAAGCTCTCGCGCCTTGCTGAAAACCTGATGAACGAGCTGCGTTTCGAAACGGTCGACATGCGACCGACTTACGACGCCGCCGATCAGGAGCCTGTAATTCTGCCGGCTCGCTATCCAGCTTTGCTGGTGAATGGTTCGTCCGGCATTGCGGTCGGGATGGCCACAAATATCCCGCCGCATAACCTGGGCGAAGTCATCAAGGCGGCCGTTCATCTGATCGAAAACCCAGATGCCAGCGTGGCTCAGCTGATGCGCTATGTGAAAGGCCCGGACTTCCCACTGGGCGGACGCATTGTCACCGATCGCACCGAACTCCGTGAGATGTATGAGACCGGAAAAGGCTCGATCAAGATTCGCGGCGAATGGAAGTTTGACCAGCAGGGAAAGAAGCAGGACACAAGTCGGATCATCGTCCACACGATTCCGTACGGAGCCACGACAGGCCCGCTGATGGCGGAGATTGGCGAACTGATCGCCGCTCGCAAACTGCCTCAGCTGGAAGGCGTCAATGACGAAACGAACGAAGAAAACGGACTTCGCATTGCCATCGACCTTAAGCCGGGCGCTGATGCCGAAGCCGTCATGGCGTACCTCTACAAGCATACGTCACTCGAGCAGAACTTTGGCTACAACGCGACATGCCTTATCCCGGGCGACCACGGTCAGACGGTTCCTCGCGTGCTGAACCTGAAGGACATGCTTCAGCACTTCCTGGATTTCCGTCACATCACGGTGCGGCGACGGCTGGAGTATCAGCTGGAGCAACTGCGAAAGCGGATCCACATTCTGGAAGGCTTTGCGATCATCTTCGATGGGCTCGAACGTGCTCTGAAGATCATTCGTGCCAGCAGCGGCAAGAAGGACGCGGCCGAGAAACTGATGGCCGAGTTTCCGCTGGATGAGATTCAAACCGACGCCATCCTCGAACTCGCGCTGTATCGAATTTCTCGTCTTGAGATCAACAAGATTCGTGAAGAGCTGGCGGAGAAGAAAGCTGAAGCTGCCGGTATCGAAGCGATTCTGAAGTCAAAAACCAAGATGTGGAAACTGATCACCACTGAACTCGAACAGGTGGCGACGGATTACGCCGACGGTCGACGCAGCGAACTGGGTTCGGCGGAAGAAGTGGTGGAATACGATCCGCAGGCTTACATCGTCAAAGAAAACACGAACGTTGTTGTGACGCGAGAAGGCTGGATCAAACGAGTTGGTTCGTTGAGCAGCGTGTCGAAGACTCGAGTGCGCGAAGGGGACTCGGTGCTGACCGTTGTTCCCGGCAGTACACTCGATCATGTCGTTTTCTTCTGCTCGGACGGCATCGCCTACACGCTTCCGATTGATCAGCTGCCGGTCTCATCGGGCTATGGTGAACCGCTCGCCAAGCGAGCCAAGATGAAAGACGGCGTGAGTGTCATTAATGCGATGACGACGGACGGCCGATTCGTGCCAGATCTCGACAGCGTTGGCGACGGCGTCGGTCTGACGATTCTGATCGCGACGCGGGAAGGTCAGGTCATGCGTTTGCCGTATGAAGCGTTTCGAACACCTTCCACCAAGGCGGGCCGAAAATTCTGCAGGCTCGGAAAGACCGACCAGGTGGTCTACGTTGAACTGGTTCGCGATGCGGAAACGATGTTCATCGCCTCAAAGAAGGCACGAGTGCTGCACTTCCGCATCGACGAAGTTCCGGTCCTCGGCGGCGCGGGGAAAGGTGTGCGAGGCTTGAAGCTGGAGTCGGGCGACGAAGTGCTCGGCGTTGTCCAGCTGTCTCGCCCCAGCGATGCTTTGCGAGTACGCAATGATAACGACAGTGTGCTGAGTTTCGGGCAGACGAAGTACCAGGTGAATTCACGCGGCGGCCGCGGCGTGAAGACGAGTTCTCGCACGAACTTCGTGGAGATCATCCAGCCGGAGATTCAGCTTGTCGACTGGAGCGAACTCGGCGGCGTCGGAGATTAGCCGCGTCTGTTGATTTAGTGAGCCGCAAAGCGCTAGCTGCGGGTTAGCGTCTGTCGAGTGGGACACACCCGCGGCTAGCGCCTCGCGGCTCAGCTTGTGACGAATTCAACTGCCCAGTGAACCCAAGGTGAATCCGGGGTGAACCCGGTGGGGGAAGAGGCTGGGCGGCGACTAGCGTTCGCGTTTTCTCACAAGCTGGCTGAGGGAACGAAACGCGGGATGCTCGGCGGAGCCGCACCATTCGAACACAATCGACTCGGCGGATGTCACCGTGACGCCAGTATCTCGCAGGAGCTGAAGAGCTGTCTGCTTGTCCGACGAAAAGCGGCTTCCGACGGCATCGGCAACCACGAACACCTGATAGCCAAATGCAAGCAATTCGAGGGCGGTTTGCTGCACGCAGATATGAGTTTCGATACCAGCAAGTACGACAGACCGCCACGCGCCACTGGCTTTGCGGGTTCCGGCGAGGAGAGGCTGAAAGGCTTCCGCTGCACTGAACCGCATTTTCTCCACGGGCAAACTCGCAGCACCAGTATTCGACGAGCACTGCAAGGCAGTCTGAAGCTCCGGGACCGTTCGTCCAAGACCCTTTGGGTACTGCTCTGAAACGTGAACCGGGACATTCAGCAGGCGAGCTGCTTCGACCAGGAAGACGGTTGATCGAAGGACCGCCGCGTGATCTTCGATGACCGGCAGCAACTTCTCCTGCATGTCGATGATCAGAAGCGATGTTTTCGACGCATCGGCAAGTTGACCAGCTGGCGACTGAGCCATTGGAAATTCCCCAGGGTGCTACAGTTCGAGTCTCAACGGTCCTGTCACTTCGCTTACACGATCAACGATCATCAGATGCGAAGCACGCAACGCGACGAATCAGGCAGCGAGGCTTTGCTGGTCAGGTTCTTTGATCGAGAAGTAGGTCGGATCCTGTGAGCGATCAATTTCCGCAACGGCTGATTCATCCCCTGCAACGATTCTCTCGGCCAGCCCATCCAGCCGGCGCATTTCGGCTTCGACAGCAGCACACCAGAGCTTCATCGCATCACGGCTCAGATCTTCCGGAACAACGACCGGCGTTCCCGCGATCAGAATGGCGGTTGAGAGCGGTTTGGGAATGATCAGGTCGGTCCAGCTTCCCGGAAACCGCCAGGCTCGACTGGTCGCCATGCCACACGGAACAAGCGGCCGGCCGGATCGTGACGAAATGAACAGGATGCCATCCTTGAGTTTTCGATGAGGACCGCGAGGCCCATCAGGAGTCATGGCAAGATGATGGTCGGGCAGACTGAGAATCTCCCGAACGGCTTCCATGCCTCCCCGGCTCGTACTTCCTCGCACCGGGCGAATGCCGGCGATTTGTACGGAGTCAGCGAGATAGCTTCCATCACGATGCTGGCTGATCAAACCTGCCAGGTTGTATGTGCGGTTGGAGAACACCGCCATGGCGATCTGGTCATGCCACATGGAGAACGTGTACCGCTTCGTGCCTTTCGGCTTCACGTACGGAGTTCCCTCCGGAGCCACATGGATATGCCGAACTCTGACCGTCAGAAACAACGCTCGCAGCATCAGAGTTGCGATGTACGAAAGGACGATATTGAGGGTTCTGGATCGAATCTTCACGGCTTCCGTGTCCGCTGAGACGAGAACAGCAACAAACAAGTTACGACGTGGCATCCAGTCCCGATGCCGGCCGAAGTCTAAACGACTTGGAATCCCGCGCGGAGGGCAATTGGGCCGGCGCTGGAGTTTTCAGGCGGCTCGCCGTTCTGACGTCGTGTTTTCCTGTGATTGTGCTGCCTGTGCTTGTGCTGCCAGGGCCTGCTGGGCTGCGACCTGAGCCAGTCGTTTCCGGCGACCGTTTCGGCTGAATTGGTTTGCGAAATCAATGAGCCAGGGAGCAAAGCGTTTCAGCTGAAACAGCAGATGTGCGAGCGGTGTGATGAGTACTTGCCGCTTGTTGGAACGAATGGCTTTGAGTGTTCGTTTTGCAACCTGTTCGGGCGTTGCACAAAGCCAGCGAGGAGGTTCAGGGACGGACTTGTCGGAGCGTGAATTCGCAGCGGATTTGTAGAGTCCCGTGGTCACCGGGCCAGGGCAGATCGCACTGACGCCAACGCCCTTTCGACCATACTCCGCCCGAATCGCTTCCGTAAAACCAATCAACCCAAACTTGCTCGTATGGTACGCGGCAAAGCGACCACCGGCGACGAGTCCGGAAACGCTGCACATGTTGACGATGTGAGGTTCAGGGCGAGTCAGCAGGACGGGCAACAACAAGCGAGTGATTTCAATCGGCGAGATGAGATTGATGTTCATCAGCCAGTCCCACTGCTGACGAGTCATATGTTCGGTTGGCCCATAGTACGCAACACCGGCGTTGTTGATCAGAATGTCAAAGCCTCCGAAGGCTTTGACGGCGGACGCAACACAGCCTTCAATCTCGTCCGGCTTTGAAAGATCACATCGAAAGCAATCGACTCGAACATTCTGTGCCTGAAGTTCATTCGCCAGAGCCCGCAGTCCGTCTTCGTTGACGTCAACCAGTGCGAGGTCGCAACCTTCGGCAGCAAGAGCCTGAGCGAGTGCCTTGCCAATACCGCTGGCGGCACCGGTCAGAAAAACCGCTTTGCCTCGAAACGTCTTCATCCGTGACTGTCCGTGTGATACAGAAATCTGCTTCCGCGAGTCGTTCGCTGACTTCTGAAGTGTAACGAATGAAGTTGAGCCCGGCGAATATCAATTTTTCGGTAGGTCCTGCCTGCCCGGGCAGGACTTCGCAGCTTGCCGCGAATTCAGTGCATGTCGCCGTTCGTTGCCGCTTTCCATTTTCACCGACGGGCACCCAGGGTTCGCCTTGCGGCGAAAGTCCTTTCCGGCAGAAAGAACCTACTTAGTACCAGCCGGCACCGTAATCTCAATCAGCATCCCTGGCAAAAACACCTCGGGAAGTGTGTCGAGTGATCGATCATCCAGCAGACGACATTCAAGCTCTTCCTTTGCGGCCACTTCCTGAATCCGACAAATCGCTGTCACACAGCCATACGCAAGCCACATGCGACCGTTGGGACGCAGCTTTTTTCGTGCACCCTGGACAAGCGAATCGAGGAGGCGAAAGTCAGGGTCGTACAAAGCGAATTGTTCGACGTTCACTGGCTTTTGGTTTTCCCACGGCGGGTTGGAGATGATGAAATCAAAAGTCTCATCCGGGGCAATCACGGTCCATGCCGCTGGATCCCGCCGAGGAACCTCGCGAACATTCAGGCGATCACCTAAGCCAAGCAGTTTTGCATTCTCGCGAGCGTTCGCGACGGCCGATGGATTCAAGTCCGTTGCAACCGCGGTTGCTGCTCCTGACTGAAGGCAGCACAGTGAAACCAGCCCGGAGCCCGTGCCGATTTCCAGCACCGTGGCTCCCTTGATTTCCGGAGTCGTACGAATCCGCTCACGCAGGCTAATGGTGTCGTCCGGTTCCCAGAACACCGAGTCCATGATGGCGATCTCGCGAGGCAGACCGTCCACCTTCACCCAGCGCACGATCCCGGGCTGAGTCTTGCTTTCCTGTGCTGCCAACGGAATCGATTCGTCGGCAGAACCGGACACACCCTTCGCCCCGGCCGGTTGCGAGGATCGCTGTTCGCAGCCAATCAGCAGGAGAATCGCCAGCACGCAGACCACCATCAGTGGTCGACCATGTCGCGAAGCAAACGGATCTGCGTGAGGTCCGATCGGTCGGAACGAAGCAAACAAACTGGGACACGCTGTACGATCGATTTCCATCAGCAGTGTCCCATGTTGCAGTCATTCGATGAGTCGCGTCAGCCCTTGTCGAACGAACGAATGTCGGTAACGTGCCCCTGAATCGCAGCTGCGGCAACCATCGCTGGACTCATCAGCAGAGTTCGGCCCGTCGGGCTGCCCTGGCGTCCCTTGAAGTTACGATTGCTCGACGACGCACAAACCTCGCGTCCCTTGAGTTTGTCAGGATTCATGGCGAGACACATGGAGCAGCCAGCGCCGCGCCATTCGAAGCCAGCCTCTTCGAAGATCTTGTCGAGTCCTTCTTCCATCGCCTGTTTACGAACAAGCTGAGAGCCCGGTACAACAATCGCCTTGACACCCGCATGCACCTTGTGGCCTCGAACAACCCGCGCGGCTTCTCGCAGGTCCGACATGCGTGAGTTCGTGCAGGAGCCGATGAACGCGACGTCGATCTTGGTGCCCTGGATCGGCTGGCCTTCGCTGAGTCCCATGAAGTCCAGTGCTTCCTGAATCAGCTTCTGCTCATCCGCTGGCACCGCGCTGACTTTGGGCAACGCCTGAGTCACGCCAACAGACTGTGCTGGCGTAATGCCCCAGGTCACAGTCGGTTCAATGTCGGCTGCGTTAAAGACCACAACGTCATCGAACTGCGCATCAGGACCTGACGCAAGACTCAACCACCACGCTGCGGCTTTGTCGAAGTCCGCTCCCTTCGGAGCGAATGCTCGACCGCGAAGATAATCTACCGTCTTCTGGTCTGGATTGATGTAACCGCAACGAGCACCGCCTTCGATGCTCATATTGCAAACCGTCATACGCTCTTCCATCGTCATTGCATCGAACGTCGAGCCAGCGAATTCATACGCATACCCGACTCCTCCCTGCACCCCCAGCTCCTGGATGATGTAGAGGATCACGTCCTTCGCATAGACGCCTTTGCCGAGCTGACCGTTGACCACGACGCGTCGTACTTTGGGACGATTCAGAAACATCGTCTGAGTCGCCAGGACCTCAGCGACATTGCTCGTGCCAATGCCGATGGCGATGCTGCCGAAGGCACCATGAGTACTTGTGTGGCTGTCTCCGCAAACGATCGTCATTCCCGGCTGAGTCAGACCCTGTTCCGGGCCGACAACGTGAACAATCCCCTGACGATCATCGGAGAGATTCAGCAAAGTGACGCCGAAGTCCGCGCAGTTCTTTTCAATCGCAGCCATCATCTGTTCGGCGAGGTCATCCAGAAACGGACGAGCCTGACTGGCGGTGGGAACGATGTGGTCAACGGTCGCAATCGTTCGCTCGGGGTAGGCCACCTTCAGCCCGCGGTCGCGCAGAATTTCAAACGCCTGAGGACTGGTGACCTCGTGAATCAAATGCAGGCCGATGAACAGCTGAGTCTGACCGCCAGGAAGAGTTCGAACTGTGTGAAGGTCCCAAACCTTGTTGAACAGATTGCGTTGATCTGACATTGATATTCAGCACTTACCGATACGAGAAATTTGGTGGGCCAGGAAAAATCGCCGCCTCGATGATCCAACATCGTACGGACACCCGGAATCCCGTGGGAACGACGACAGTGTAGCGTCCATGAACTCTCAAGTCAGGGAATGGTTTCAGGAATACCGCCGTTCAGAAACCCACCCCTCACCATCCGTCGGCATCCTAGGCCATTTCGTCATTCCCGCGCAGGCGGGAACCCAGACTCTTTGGTAGTAGTGGATCTTGCCAAAGATCCCCGATTCTCAGCACCACCTTTCCGCTCCCGAACAACATTGCGGCAGAATTCCGAGCCATCTACGCTTCTGCAACTTCAGTGATTCCGGGACTTTCCGACAACGCGACGTTTTCGCATCAGGACAGTTATGGCAATTCGCACGTGCTTTTTCGACATGGGAAACGTTCTTGTCTACTTCTCACATGAACGCATGTGCCGCAACATTGCCGACCTGTCCGGCATGACCATCGAGAAAACTCGCGAGTTTCTTTTTGCCGACGGCCGGCAGTGGAAGCTGGAACGTGGCGAAATTTCCGAGGAGCTCTTTTGCGACCAGCTTCAGGAAACAAGCGGTCGCCTGATTCGCCTGAGCGATCTGCAGCACGCCGCCGCCAACATCTTCTGGCTGAATGACTCAATTGTGCCCGTGCTTCAGAAACTCAAAGCAGCCGGGATGAGACTGGTACTGCTCTCCAACACCAGCATTACTCATCTGAGGTTCATTGAAGAACGCTTCGACATCCTGAAGTACATGGACACAAAAATCACATCGTTCGAAGTCGGGGCCCTGAAGCCCGATCGACCAATCTTTGAGGCGGCCCTGAAAGTCGCCCAGTGTGCACCCGAAGAATGTTTCTACACCGACGACATCGCCGCCTACATCACCGCCGCCAGTGAGTTCGGCATCAACGCACGCGTGTATCACAAAACCCATGACCTTATCACCGAACTGCAATCCCTCGGAATTGGATTCGTCTGACAAAAGATGAGGGACAAAAATACGGCGCGCTCTGATCACAAGATCGAAGGTTGTTCCCCTCCCGGACGAAGTCTGGGAGGGGTCGAACGAGCGCCAGCAAGTTCGGGGGCCCCGCCGCATCCCACGTTGCGCCACGAACGAGGCAACGCGAAGATTAATTCATCGGACAAAAGATGAGTGACCAAAACAAGGCGAGCGTGGCGACGTCAGTCCCCGGATTGCGATTCTTGTTTTGTTGTGATTCCCTGACCTTGTGCTTGACCTCATACTCGTGCTCAGCGCAGCGGTGCTCGTTATCGTGATCGTAATCGATGCCAGCATCCTGCGCTGCGACTGGCTCGGCGACACCATCGAATTTTATCGCCATCCGAGTCAGCATAGCCTCCATCCGGTGCAGCATCTCTTTCGTCGAAGCGCCGAAGAACCCTCCCCTCCCAGACGAAGTCTGGGAGGGGTCGAACGAGCGCCAGCAAGTTCGGGGGAGGGCCCCGCCGCATCCCACGTTGCGCCACGAACGAGGCAACGCGAAGATTCGATTCATCGGACAAAAGATGAGTGACAAAAACAAGGCGAGCGAGGCGACGTCAGTCCTCTGATTGCGATCTGCTCTCTAAGAAACCCAATGAGGCCGGGATCTTCGCCGCTGTTCGAATGCGCATGAAAATGCATGAAAAGAGACACCGTTCACAAGCACGCTCCGGGGGCCCCCTCCCGATCTTGCTGGCGCTCGATCGACCTCCCCCAAAACGGGGTTTTGGGGGAGGGGGTTTTAGAGCGCACAAGCGAGGATAGTTTACTTCAGGCGGCCGGTGTCTTTCAGCAGCAGGCGGACGACGTCCAGGCTGCTGTAGCGGAACTGGTAGCCGAGTTCGTTTTGCAGGCGCGCGGGAGACACGACCCACGGATAGCGGATGAAGTCCCAGAGGGTTGCGGGGAACAGGAAGATCGGAAGTCGCAGTGCCCACCAGATGCGAGTCGTCGTGCGACACAGAAAGTCGGGGACGGGAATCACAGGGCGACGGCTGAGCTTCCCGAGGTCTCGAATAGTAAACGTATCCGGCGGTGCCACGTTGAATGGTCCGCGAGCGTTCGCTTCCAGCATTCGAATCGTTGCCCCGGACACATCGTCCAGATGAACAAACTGCATTTGCGGATCTGATCCGCCAGGCAGAACAAGCAGCGGAGTTGCCGTGAACAGCGGCATCATGAAATTCGTCACGCCGTTTCCGTAGATGATGCACGGGCGAGTCCAGCTGACGGCGATCTCAGGATGGTCTGTCGCGAACTTCTTCAGCAACTGTTCCACCTGAAACTTATCATCGGCGTAACGAAAATTCGGCCGAGTTCGAAGCGGTGAATCTTCGGACATCGGAATCGGATTGTCCGGCCAGGCTCCGTACGCTGTCGCGCTGGACGACACAAGAAGCCGTGCTGGCTTCACTTCGGAGGCAATGTCCAGAATCTGGCGACTGCCTTCAACGTTGATCTGATGCATTCGATTCTCATCACGCATCGGATTGACGACGAAAGCAAAGTGCAGAATCGTATCCGGCCGAAACTGGCGAACAATGTCCCGCACTTCAGGACTGGTGATGTCACAGCGGCGGAATTCATCCGGTTCGTCGGACTTTGGTGGGACAACATCAAGCCCCAGGACTTTTGCACCAGGCCACTGCCGACGAATGTCGTGCACGACTGCTCGACCATAGTACCCGGAACTGCCAGTGATCAGGATTCTCTCAGGAGTGTTCATTCTTCAGTTCAGTCGTTCTTCCGGGATGGAGCTGCAGGAGCTTTCTCGTCTTTTTCTTCGGCTTCTTCGGCAAAAGGATCACTTCCTGATTTCTCTTCCTCTTTCTTCTGAGGGAATTTGCTCTCATTAATCTTCTTGATGCCATCATCAGCGTTCGCAATTGGCAGTTTCCCGCTCAGCTTGATGGTGTCAGGAGCCTCACATGTCTTTTCATTGCAGGCCTGGAAGCGAACCTCGACCGTCACTTCGCCTTTCTCAGCGGCCTCCGCTTCATCGATCTCCAGCAGAGCGTAGACCATGATCTTCCCGCTGTACACGTGAGCTTCCTCGTCCTGAGCTTCCATCTTCAGCAGCTCGTGCTTTGGATAACGAACACGCTTCAGCTTGATCTTCTGAGGACTTGTGATCTTCACTTCGGTCGGAATCAGGAAGTCGGGATTCGACGGATTGGCATTGATGTGCCAGTTGTCCGCAACGGTCAATTCGATCGCCACTGGACACGTTGCACCACGAGGAAGCTTGTCGAAGTACGGATAGATCTTTACTCGAACAGGCTTCTCATCGTAGCTGCGTTTGAAGGGTGACACAGGAGCATTCGGATCCGGAGCAACGGGCTTGAAGGCCGTGACTTCCCTTGCTTCATTCTTCGCCTCATCCGCCTGTGATGGCCGGGTTGCCTGTTCATCCTGATTGAGCGCGACGGTTTGGTACCCTGAGGCTCGGATCGGCGCGGCAGCCCCTTTCGGCGTTTCTGTCTGCAGGTATTCTCGCAGAGCCATCGCCAGGCCGGAGCAACCGGACGGGCTGTCGTTCATCGTTGAAGAGAATCGCGTCAGCAGCTTCTTCGCCATGTCGCGGTACGATGCTTCGTGCGAAGACAGCCAGATCAGATTGCGAATTGCGGTGCTGTTGCCGGACGAAGAGACCGAATCAAACGGAGAACTGGTTCGGGCGAATAGCTTCTCCTGATCATTCGCCGTGAAGAAGAACGTGCCCATGGCGTCTTCGTAGAACAGATCATTCTGCTGCTTCTGAAGTTCTTTCGCGGCCGTGAGCCATCGTTCGTCCGAAGTGGACTCGTGCAACGTTCGCAGTGCGGAGATCAGTGCAGCATAGTCGTCGAGATAAGCCTTTGGCCCCTTCACGCCGTTGCGCCAAGAACGAAGCAGGCGTCCATTTTCATCCTTTAGGTTCTGAAGCAGGAAGTTCGCTGCACCAGCAGCAAGCGTGACGTCGTCGCCTCGCCCTGGAAGTCGACCGCTGATGGCCAGCCCCTGAATCATCAACGCATTCCATTCCGTCAGGACTTTGTCATCCAGCAGCGGCCGCGGACGAGTGTTTCGTATGGTCAGGAGCTTTGCTCCCGCTGACGTCAAAAGAGAGTTCAGGTTCTCCGCACCATCGGTCCATTGCAGTTCAGACGGGAGCTTTGGCAGGTACAAAATTCGACCATGCTCAAAGTCCTGTTCTTCATTCAGCCCATAGACGAGCTGAACGGCTTCGAGCTCCTTTTCGCTCAGCGCTGACTTCAGTTCCTCAGGGCTCCAGACGTAATACTGTCCCTCGATCGCATTGGTTTCAGCATCCAGAGCCGAACAGAAGCCGCCGTCCTTCAGAGTCATCTCCCGGCGAATGAACCCCACAAGCTCGTCAATGACCTGTGAACTTGTTGCGTTTGGCTGAAGAAGGGCCGCACGCGAATAGGCCTCCAGCAACTGTCCCTGGTCATACAGCATCTTTTCGAAGTGCGGCACAGTCCATGTTCGTTCTGTGCTGTATCGATGGAAGCCGCCGCCGAGATGATCGCGAATCCCGCCCTTTGCCATCGACAACAGGGAATGCTCAACGATCTTCAAAGCCTCCTGATCGCCCGACGTTTGAAACTGCTGCAGCAGGAACAGAAGGCGCGGAGCATTTGGAAATCGTGGACCGTTTGGACGTCGCGGGTTGTAATCGACACCGCCCCATGTCGAATCGTACTGACGCTGGATCGCCGCCTGGACACCAGCCAGAACCTTTGCGTCGATGGCTGCTGAATCCTCGACAGCCTCCGGGGTGGAAAGTCTTCGAACTTCCCGAGCAATCATCGTGGAAGTTTCCTTCACGGAGTCGCGATTTTCCTTCCACAGTTCATGAATTCGACCTGCCGCCGTCAGAAATCCAGTCCGTCCATCGGGAGTATCTTCGGCGGGCAGATAGGTGGCACCCGCGATCGGATTTCCTTCGTTGTCCAGGAACATCGACATCGGCCAGCCACCACCGCCGCCGCTGCCAGCCGCCTGCTGGTACACAATCAGAGCGGTCATATAGATGTCGTCGATGTCCGGACGCTCTTCTCGGTCGACCTTAATACAGACGAAATTCTGGTTCATGAAGTCCGCCACTTTCTGGTTCGAGAAGGCTTCTCGTTCCATCACGTGGCACCAGTAGCAGCTGCTGTAACCGACCGACAGAAAGATTGGTTTGTCTTCCTGCTTTGCCTTTTCGAACGCTTCAGGTCCCCAGGGAAACCAGTCAATCGGATTGTGCGCGTGCAGCAGCAGGTACGGACTGGACTCTTTGGAAAGCCGATTGGCTTTTGGCGGTTCAGGCGTCACTGAAGCCTCTTGAGCTGACACGGTCATGGCGAGTAATCCGACACTCACCAAACCTGCAATCGAACGCAAAAACGAAGGCACTACAGTCAGAGCAGTCATGCTGTGATCTCGTACGAAGAACTGAAAGAGCGACCCAGGCAGGAAGGGGCTCCTTCCCGACGTCGCGTGGCAAACTCGGGCATTCTAGGAACCAAACAGCGCGACTTCTATCAGCCCGGCGAACGCCCCGGTTTCCAGCTCATCCGTATTCTCAAACACCTGAATTTGTATTCACCACGACGCGAGATACTCCGAGCCAGCCAGCGGAGCAAAAAATGTGAAAATCAGTGACCGGCGAAACTCGCACCCGCGCTAACCAGGACGCAGGTCCTGCCGGTCTCCATTTCGCAAACTTAGGGGAATTTACCGCCTTTTCCGACGGGGTAAGCTGTTCTGAATTGAACGATCGCAGGAAACAATCATCCAGTACCGATCGTGACGCCGAAAAAGGGAAAGGCGAATTGCGCTCCACTGCGCGAAGTCTGTCGACAGAGCGACCATTCCCAACCGGGACTGGAGCGGGAATTCAGTGGACGCATCGAATCAGGACGGAAGCTCCCAATGGACGGAACCATGGAATCTCCCATCATCGCAACTCTGCCTCGCGGTCACCGAATGGACCGTCAGTTCGGTGTCATTTTCGATCAGCTTCCGACGCATACGGACGACCTGACTCGAATTGAAGGCATCAGGACTCGTGAAGCAGTTCTGCTGAACCAGCTGGGAGTCTATTGTTTTGCTCAGGTTGCCCTTTGGCGCCATCGCGAAATGAACAACTTCGCCTCGGAGCTTCAAGTCCCGCTGGCACGATTGATTGATGAAGCATGGGTCTCCCAGGCTCGATCATTGTGCCAGCCAGTTGCACCGCCGTCGCTGGTCCGTCCCTCGTCGGTCTTTAGAACGCTGACAATCCTGACCTGTGCCCTGATGGCCGGCTTCTTTGTTGTCTATCTGCTGGGACAGCATCGCAATCAGCCGCTTTCCGGAGTCCTGTCGGCAGATATCACTTCGGTCCGAGTTCCTGCACCGGCTCGCCTGACTGATGTGCATGTGAAGGCCGGCGATGAAGTCTTCTCCGGCCAGCCTCTGCTGACACTGGAAAAGCTCGAACACCTCGCGATGATCGAAAACTCAGAGAAGTCACTGAAGGAAGTCGAACGCGAACTTCGGCGTCTGGAAGCTCAGGCCGCCATCGAACTGGAATGGCGCAAGAAGGACGTTGAGCGAGAACTGGCGGATGTCCGAATTCAAATCGCCGAAGCACGAACACTGACAGGTTACCCGGCACAGGCATCCCGTTCATCCGGTACTCCTGTCTCGCCTGTCTCAGCTCGCAGCGCGAAGACTCGACCAGCAAGAACTTCCACGCCTGGCGGCATCATGTTCTTCAGTCGAAGCGGACAGGTCACGCCTCCTGGTCAGCCTGGCGGCAACCTTCCAGCTCCCGCTCGTCCGGTTCGAGTGGCCGAAGTGGTTCGCGACGGAGTCGTCTCCGATTCTCCACAAGTCACCGTCGATCCACTTGCACCGCTCGAAGCAGAAAAAACACGACTGGAGTCACTGCGATCAGGACTTTCCACCACCGTTGAAGACGCCATTGGCGTGACCAACGTGAAAGCTCAGTACCTTGAAGCGCGTGCTCAGCTGGAAAATCTGAAGGCAGCAAGCCGCGAGATCAAAGTCCAGTCTCCCGTCTATGGCATCGTCGGTCAGGTGCGATACCGCAAAGGTGACGACATGGCGGAAGGCGAAATCATGCTGCGGATTCTTCACACCGACCGTCGCTACGTCATGGTGTACCTGCCAACTCGCCGCGTGAACGAAATGTCGGCGGGACAGGAAGTTGAATTACGCTTCCCAGGCAACCACGAATATCGCGGACAGGTCATTGAGATGCCACTGATGGCTGACGCCACGACCGAAGCTTCCGGTGAAACCATGGCAGCAGTCCGAATCGAACCTGTCGGAAAGGTCTGGCCATCGGTTCCGGTGGGATCGCAGATCGACGTTATTTCGCTGCGGTAGAATCACCAAGGATGCGACGAACCAGCAGCTCGACGACTTCACCGATGGAAAGCTCTGAGGTATCGACGATTGTCGCATGCTCCGCGGGCTTCATCGGGGCGTAGGCTCGAGTTTCGTCGCGTTCGTCACGCTGTCGCAGCTGTTCCATCACGGATGACACCGGCTGCTGCACACCTTTCTGAGCAAGCTCCCGCTGTCGTCGCCGCGCGCGAGCCTCAAGGTTGGCGGTCACAAAGAACTTGTGTTCGGCATCCGGAAAGACGACCGTTCCCTGATCTCGCCCCTCGGTCACCATACTGCCCTGAAGGCCAATCTCGCGCTGCAGTGCGACCAGCCGATTCCGAACGTGGGGGTTCGAGGCAATAATTGAAGAAACGGCCGTGACGTCAGGCGAGCGAATTTCGGACGAGACATCTTCGCCGTTCAGGATCAACTTCGTCCCGTCGAACCGGATCTGCACGGTCCCCGAAATCTTCGCCACGGCGTCGTGATCAGATTCATCGACGGCAGAGCGCAGGACTGCAAGGGCAATCGCACGGTACATGGCCCCGGTGTCCAGAAAACGAACCTTCAGGCGTTCAGCGAGCAGCTTTGCGACCGTGCTTTTGCCTGACCCGGCCGGCCCGTCAATGGTGATGATCATTTCCTGATCCATGGAGTTTTCTTTGTCTGGTGTCGTCTGCTGGCTGCTTCCGGGAATGCCCCGACAGCCTGTTTTCGGAGTAGTTTACCGACTGCGAGTCTCAATTCCAGAACGTTGGCCACTACTGCACGCGGCACGACTCCACCAATCGTTACAGTCGGATGATGGATATTACTGAGAACACGAAGTTTCGACGTCCTTTCGCAACATGCCGTTGCAGTACGACCTAGGTTCTCAGTGGCGATTCGAAGGCGCGCCATCGTCGGCACTTCGAACAGAGAATGGAACCATAAAGCCGAGCAGGAATATGCCGCTGCAGACTTTCAACTACCGACTGGTAACTCGAAGCGATTTCGACGGGCTCGTCAGCGCTGCACTTCTTCGTGAGTTGCAGATGCTGGACGACATCATGTTTGTTCATCCGAAAGACATGCAGGATGGACTGATCGAGATCACGTCCCGCGATATTATCACGAATCTTCCGTACGCCCCGACATGCCATCTGTGCTTTGATCATCATCACAGTGAAGCACTGCGACTGGGTCACATTGTTCGCCAGAACTACATCCTTGACCCTGATGCGGATTCGGCTGCCCGAGTCGTCTACAACTACTTTGGCGGTGCCACACGCTTCCCGAACATCAGCACGGAGATGATGGACGCCGTCGACAAGTGCGACTCCGCCCGATTCACCCGCGAAGAAGTTCTGGCTCCCAAGCGATGGGAACTTCTGAACTTCATCATGGATCCTCGCACGGGTCTCGGTCGATTCCGCGACTTCCGAATTTCGAACTATCAGCTGATGATGGCTCTGGTGGACTACTGCCGCAGTCACTCCATCGAACAGATCCTGGCGTTGCCGGATGTTCGCGAACGCATCGATCTCTACAACAGCCAGCGTCCTCAGTACTGCGATCAGATTGCTCGCTGCAGCGGTGTTTACGGTAATGTCGCGGTGATTGACCTCCGCTATGAAGACACGATCTTCTGCGGAAACCGATTCCTCGTCTACGCACTGCTTCCGGAATGCAATGTTTCGGTTCACCTGCTTCGAAGCCGACAGCCAGGCATGTCAGTTCTGGCTGTGGGCAAGTCGATTCTGAACCGAACGAACCCGGTGGACGTCGGACAACTGATGCTGAAGCACGGTGGCGGCGGTCATTCAGCGGCCGGCACCTGTCAGATCGCGTCAGAGCACACGGACGATCTTGTTCCACAGATCGTGGAAGCTCTGAATCAGAGCATTGATCCGGCAGCACGAACTCAGGAATTTGCGGGCTCAGCACGATAAAGAGCCACCAGACCAGCCAACTTAGGAACACCCGAGGATTCAACAGGATCCTCGGGTGTTTTTTATTTTGCCATGGCCGCCATCGAGCTGAACGAATTGCCAGCCAGATGAGTTCCGTCGTTCCGGGGAAGTCACTATTATCCGACGCCGTTCAGGAAACCCTTTGAGACTGGTGCGTCGAGTGCAGCATGGCGGATGAACAACCCAACGATCCCGAGATTCAGCGTTACGTCGTCCGCTATGGAACGATGCGACTGCTGGGAGACTTTGAAGCTCGGCGA
>JAEUII010000213.1 GCA_016795145.1 Planctomycetaceae bacterium | reverse complement strand
AATCAGGCCTTCGTTAAGTAGGCGAAGATTGTTGTCAAGTTTACCTGCTTCATAGGCAAGCCTGGAAAATTCCGCAAGCTGCAAGAGATTTTCAAGCGGCGTCTCGTTCGAAGCCCCACCGAGAACGCAATTGGTTTTGATCTGCTTGCGTGGCGGGAATAGAGACATAGGAAAAGAAATCCTCTGGGTGACACATTCTCTTGGCGAACGACCCGCATCACGGGGTGGCGGGTGTTGACATTGATTTCAAATTCCGCGGGCCACCGCCACTCCCGTGCATGCGATGGTTCTGCTGCATTATAGTGCGGACGATCTCTGGATTGAACTGAGGTGATGCGAGCCATCGGCAACAAAGAGAGCGTTCAATTTTGCCGCACCGTTGGGACCGTTGTCAGCGACGAAGATGTATTCATCGGGTGTAAGTAGTTTGGCCGTCAGCAATCTCGCATCGCCGCCCGGCAGTGGGAACGTCATCTCCTGTTGCGGAATTTGAATGCCGATCAGGAACCCGAAACAATCGTCATAGCATATCCAATCGTCAGATGCGTCGAGATAATCACTGTGAGGGACGCCGAATAAGAAGATGCCATACTTGTCGTGTCGCAAGGCAAATCGACCATCAGTTGCGGCCGCATTCGATATTGCGACGGCGAATTGATAGAGCCATGTCGCTGTCATTTGCATCAAATCTGCAGGAAGAGCGTCGTTGGTGGCGATGATTGTTTCGACACCAATCCCATTATTTGATGCTTGGGATTCGAACCAAGGATCAGTCAGTCCACTGCTGGCGATCATCGTGGTTCGCCCGTTAGTAATCCGTTGCCAACCGGGGCGAGTTGGCCAAGCAGGACCATCGGCAAATCGCGGGTTTACGATCGGAGACCAATTGCCATCGAGTTGACCCAATGTGGCAAAGTAGTCATTGCGTCTGGATGCCGTGTCATGGATCAGATCATCGAGATCGTCATCAGATATCACAACGCGGCTCCATTGAGCAGAACGACTACGCTAACCCGGTTTGCCGCGAGTGAGCTTCAATTTCAAGAACCGGTCGACGGCAACTCGGGTTCAGCGTTTTGTTCTGTGGCCTTTTTTGTACACGACGCGGATGCCACTGAAGCTCCATACAGCCAAGAAAATGAAGACAGGCCGAGAGCCAGTGAGCCTCCGAGTGCAAGCCAGTATCCTGGGAACCACGTCAGATCCTGTACATGTTGGTCCTTGTATTTGATGTACTCCTCAGTCGTTCCCGGGAAATTTGAATGATGAACTACGGGTAGAGCTTGTGCCAATATCCGATCAATTTCTGTCTGGTATTCATTTGACGAGAATAAGTTCATCGAGTTGAGCTCGCCAATCCGGTGTAAATCGATTCCGAATTGGATCCATTGCTCAACTGGCCGGTCAGAAGGAGGTGGTTGAATGGCCGAATTGAGGGTGTAAAGCCAGAGGAGAGACACGAAGCTGAGTAGACTCGCAATTGCGATAAGTCGAACGCCCCGAAAAAACGGTACGGGAGTTGTCACTCGTGCTCCAATTCGTAGCCACAGAACGCCCAAAATCACCGGGCTGCGGCGAGTGACTTGGCGAAGTGTAAGAAACGCACCATCGCAGCTCCGGTGCATTTTATCGTTAGCACGCGCGTTGCGCATTTGCCGCTCTGCGACACTTGAGGCTCGACCGCGCAACGCTCACTGGATGCAGTTTATCGAACAGGATTCCTGTGTGGCAATCGCGAACCGTTTTGACGCGATGGTTCGCGGTAGTTCTATCGCCACGAAACTGTCCACACCAATTCACTCAGAGCAACCCAAAATGGCTACCATTGCGATTCAATCCTTTTGCATATGTGAAATCTGTCAGGCATCGCAAGCCGATTTACCTCGACGCAGCCATTCCATCCGCGATTGCTCGAAGATACGCCTCAGTGGTATGCCCAGGCATCCGGTTGCGAAGCTCATCGATAATTTCTGGGCATGTGGGAACGGGCCTCTTTTTGAGGCCGGCAACGTGCGCCCATTTTCCATCACGAATTTCCTCTGCCAGTTGATACGCTACGCCCTGGAGCTCTTGCATCACATGTCCTCCAGTCAGTGCTAACGCCTGCCATCAGCGGATGGCGGGAGAAGAGTATCCACTTCAAGCCGCGAAGTACCGCCATTCCGCTGCATGGCTTTGTTCGCTTTGCGATTCTTTGCGACTTGCGACTCTGCGTTCAAATCAACTGAATCGCAACACAGTGAATTCAACGCTCAACGGGGATCAGATTACGAGCCAAACTTTGTGATGACAAGTCCAATGTTGATGCGACTAACGATGAACCTGAAGACCTTGCGCTGCCGCATCAACGTCGCGTGTGATTCCTG
>JAEUII010000199.1 GCA_016795145.1 Planctomycetaceae bacterium | reverse complement strand
GGTTCTTCACGGAATTTAGTGGCAGAGCGATGAATTGACTGGTTTTTCGAGATGAGGAGAATGGAGCTCAGAAAGGTGGTCTGAGCGTGGACAGTTTGAAGTCGCATTATCGGTTGTTGTTGGGTTTGGACAAGACGTGGGAAGTCACCAGCGTTGAGCTGAATGTGGCGGCGAAGTCGGTCACGATTGCTCTCGAGTATCGTGGGCGTGGCGGCGTCTGTCCGGAGTGCAAGGCTGATTGCGGTCTGAAAGATCATGCTCCGGAGCGGACTTGGCGGCATCTCGATACGATGCAGTTTGAGACGCTCCTTAAGGCTCGAATTCCACGAGTCAACTGTTCGAAGTGCGGCGTGAAGACGATCGCCGTTCCATGGGGAGAAAAGCACTCTCGCTTCACGCTGATGTTCGAAGCATTTGCGATTGATGTGCTGCAGTGCGCTGGCAGCGTGAAGGCGGCTGCGGCCTTATTGGGTCTAAGCTGGGATGCCGCTCATGACATCATGGAGCGTGCCGTTGAACGTGGACTTGCGAAGCGAGATCTGGAAGGAATTCGCTACGTTGGCATCGACGAGAAGAGCTTTGGCAAAGGACAGGATTACATCTCTGTGATGACTGATCCGAAGGTCTCGCGAGTGATCGAAGTCGCTGAAGGTCGAACCGAGGAATCAGCGGAAACCCTTTGGAATTCATTGACCGACACACAGAAGTCCGACATTGCCGCAGTCTCGATCGACATGTGGCAGGCGTTCGAAAACAGCGTGGCCGTTCATGCTCCTCAGGCTGAGATTGTGTTTGATCGTTTTCACATCTCAAAGCACCTCAACGAAGGTGTGGACAAGGTGCGGCGCGAAGAGCATCGTGAGCTGATGAAAGAGGGTGATGAGCGTCTCAAGGGCATGCGTTATCACTTCCTGTTCAACGCTGAGAAGCTCGACGAAGAACGTCAGGAAGAACTGAATGCACTTCAGAAACAGCAGCTTCGAACCGGTCGAGCCTGGAGCATCAAGGACTACTTTCGCTGGTTCTGGGATGAACCCGATGCGATCGCCGGCCGCGAGTTCTTTGACCACTGGTACAACTGGGCCATTCGCTCACGTCTGGAGCCGATGAAGAAGGTGGCAAAGATGCTGAAGAACCGACTCGACAACATTCTGTCATGGTTCCGCCATCGCATCACTAACTCCAACGCCGAAGGCTTCAACAGCCGCATCCAGGCGATCAAGTCCAACGCCCGTGGCTTCAAGTCCTTCCAAAACTATCGCACTCGCATCCTCTTCTTCTGCGGAAAACTGGACCTCAAACCGGCCCTAAACTGCCACTAAATGTCCGGAAGAACC
>JAEUII010000186.1 GCA_016795145.1 Planctomycetaceae bacterium | reverse complement strand
GGCTATGCCCCTGGAACACTGCCATGACCTTTCCATGAGCCTCCAGCATCTGGCGGATCACTTCACAGTTCTTTACTCCATGATTGTCACTGACATCCAGTCGCTGGTGAACAAGAACGATCGTGGGCAACTGTGTCGCCTTCAGGTCGCTCTGTAACCAGGTAAGCTCGGACTCGGGAATCGCGGTGTCCGTCCACTGGAAGTTCTTCCTTCCGTACGGTTCACCGTCTTTTCGAAAACAGGCGTCGAGTACGATGAAGTGAAACCCGGCCTCGTCGAAAGAGTAGAAAGTTCGTTCCTGCTCCACATGTCCGAGGAACTCATTCTTTGTCAGAGTGTCGACACAGTGATTGCCGAGCACGTAATAGCGTCGCTCGCAGATCTTCTGGAGACGACCATTGATGGTACTGAGATACCGCAGTTCTGTTTCCGCGCTGTCCGCCGCATCAACCAGATCACCGAGTTCGATCAGAAAGGTGGGGCGCGATTCCGGCTTCGCGAATTCCCTGGAAGTTTCATCGATCTTTGCCAGTGTTTCACGGTAGTAACGAGTCCCTGACGGCTCTTTGTCCGCATAATGAAGGTCGGTGATCAGTCCGATGTTCAGGGCCGTTGAATCGTCACCTGCCAGGACCTGTTCCAGTCCTGCAAACGAACTCGCAATGACGAGCGAGGTTCCCTGGAGGAAGCAGCGACGGGAAATATGGTTTCGTTGAGTACGATGTTTCATGAAATACTCCCGGAAGGTGCTGTGGTGGCGATCGTTCTTTGGATCCGACATTGAACTTGATCAGGCTCAGTCACTTCATGCTTGATTCCCGTTCTTCCTCGCCATGGCGGTCATCAAGTTTGAGCGGACCCGGTCGGAAGAATCATCGGTGCTGACTCGAATCAGTTGTTGCTGCAGCTCTAAGGGTGGTTCATACCGGGCCGTGAGTTTCTCGAAGTCCTCCGCCCGCGCATCGGAAACAACATCGGGACGAAGTGCTCGTTCCACAAGACGCTGGCGGACAATTTCAACCGGAGCATGCGCTTCGATCCATTGGAGGCGGATGTCACTTCGCCGGCAGAAAGCAGCCAGGCTTTCTCGATCGGCCCGGCTGGAGAATGTTGCATCGAGGATGACACAGGGATGATGTTCAAGCTCGTTCGCTGCGCATTCGAACAGGCGATGGTAAACGTGGGCTGTCATTTCTGGTTGATACAACCGCTGGCGTTCCTCATCCGTTCCCCGGTGATTCGCGGCGATTCCGGCAATGTCTTTTCGGATACGATCTGACGAAAACACCTTCCAGCCTGTGATGTCGGAAAGCTGGCCCGCAAGGAATGATTTTCCGGACGCAACACCTCCCATGAAGGCAACGATGCAGCGTTCGGTGCCGGTGAGGGAATACCGTAGCGCCAGTTGAAGATATCGCTCCGCCGTTGTCCGCGCGATCATGCGTTCTGGTTCTGCAGCGGTTTCGGCAACGGAGTGCAGCAGTTCGACCTTGCATCGGACACAGGCTCGGTAGCACTGATAATAAGGGATCACAGTTTGGAGTTCTGAATCAGACAGAAGGCTTGTCGCCCGCTGAATGAGCAACGTGCTGAAATCATGTCGCTGATTGAAGTCCAGATCCATCGCAAGAAACGCCAGATCGCACGCCACATCGGTGACTCGCAGATCTTCATTGAACTCGAGGCAGTCAAAGATGTTGATGGTGCCCTGATCATTCAGGCTGATGTGTTCCGAGTGGAGATCGCCGTGACCATCGCGAATCGATCCTTCGTTCGCACGTCGTGTCAGGAGGCTTGTGCACGACAGTTCGAATGCCTGGCAGAATGATTCAATCGCATCGATGACGCTGGAAGGCAGGAAAGTGAACTTTCGAATCGCGACGAAGTTCTCATGCACGAACGACTGAACTCGCTGAGTTGCGAGAAGTGCGGCGTTCCCATCCACAGCTGGTTGAGCCTGGTAGAACGTACAAAGAGTTGTGGCGATCTGTTCAATATGACCTGGGGAACATCGGCCTTCCCGGAGGCGGTGACTGAGAAACGTGGAAGCATCCAGTTCTTTCATCCAGACAGCCCATTCGACGACCGGGCCGTCACCATGGAAAGAAAGAACTCCATCGGTATCTCGAATCGCCAGCGTTGAAACATACACGTCCGCTGCAAGCCTTCGGTTCAGCAGGACTTCGGTTTCACAGTTGGTACGGCGACGTTCCAGTGTTGTGAAATTCAGAAAACCAAAGTCGACCGGCTTCTTGATTTTGCAGACAAACGGGGACGCAAGAAAGACCCACGAAGCGTGCGTCTGCACCAGCCTCACTGATGCGGGACGATGATCGTACGACGCAGGCTGAGAAAGAAACTCAAGAACTCTGCGGGTCAGAGCATCCATCGTTCACAGATTCCTTCGTATGACTTTCGGCCAGAATCGTTCGAAGCACGGGGCGAGGCAACGGAGGATTGTATCGAGCGTCAACATGGCAATTGGTGTGCATGACGAGTTTCAGAACACGTTTTCACACAGCAGGGTCTCACAGTTTGTCGGTCGCTGAGTGATTTTCGACGAATTTCAGCCAAATTTGCAGCTCAGATCCTCGATGGCTCAAAATTCTGGGGCCATTCTGCTGCAGAACCGATAACTAGCATGATAAAAAACTGATCTCGCCCCGAATGGCACAGAGAAAACGAGCCGGCAGGCCAAAGCGTCGCCGGCGTCTGTTGCCGATTCATGAGAGCGAAGTCGTACTTTCCAACCCGGACAGGTGAATCGATGGTTCTGATTGCAGACTGGAAGAAGTCGACCTTTGACCCAACCAAAGAGCTGGAGATTGACAAGATCTTCCGACTGGCGGTGAAGCATAAATGTTCCGACATTCATCTTCAGGTAGGACGACCTCCGATCTTTCGAATCCGAGGCGGTCTGCGTGAACTGGAAATGGCACCGATCACTGAAAGCCAGATGATCGAACTGACGTTCCCGATGATGGACCAGCGAAACCTGGACATCTTCCACAAGAACGGCGGGGCTGACTTTTCGAAAGTCGTGACCGCGGAAAATGAGCCCTGGCGATTCCGAGTCAACCTGTTGACTCAGCTGGGTAAGGTCGGCATGGTGGCTCGAAAGATTGAGCGATCCATTCCGCCATTCGAACGTCTGTTTCTTCCCGCCTGCATGGTCGACCATTGCAAGTATGACCAGGGGATGGTGCTGCTCGCCGGGGTGACGGGTTCTGGAAAAAGTACGACGATCGCGTCGATGCTTGACTGGATCAACCGAAACATGAACAAGCACATTCTGACGATCGAAGACCCGATCGAGTTCATTTACACCTCGGATAAGTGTCTGATCAACCAGCGAGAAATCGGTCAGGATGTAATCGACTTCCATATCGCGATGAAACATGCGGTGCGAGAAGACCCGGACATCATGCTGGTGGGTGAAATGCGAGACCGTGAAACATTCGAAACCGCGATTCATGCGGCCGAAACAGGACACCTGGTATTTGGAACCATTCACGCTCCTGGTGCCCCAGGTACGATTTCTCGTATTCTTGACCTGTTCCCGTTCGACATGCACAAAGCGATTCGAGCGAGTATCTCGATGAACATGAAGTGCATCGTCGGTCAGAAGCTGCTGAAGACGATTGTGGACGTTCCGCCTCGAGTGCCCATTGTCGAAATCATGAGCTTCAATCCGACGGTGCGCAAGCTGGTGATGGAAGAGGCGGACGAGAAACTGTGGGCCGCGATCCGCATTGGAAAAACGGAAGGCATGCAGTTGTTCAATGACAGCTTGTATGACTTCGTGATGCGTGAGTTCATCAGTCGTGAAGCGGCCTTTGAGATTTCTCCGAACGTCGAAGAACTCAAGATGCGTCTGAAGGGCATCGAAGTCAAAGGCTCGGCGATTCTGTAGAAGTCGGTTCTCTGGGCAGCCGGAGCACTTACCATCAAGCCGTGATGCCGATGGTGCGCTCTGGCTGCTGTGCTTTAGACTTCGCTTCGAAGCCCAGTCCCGGCGATACCCTGAGGCATGCTCGCACTGCGGGGATGGGCGAGTGTAGGATGAGTCCCTCGGAGCGACAAAGTCGCGCGCGAGCCTACCGACTGAATATTCTGCGCACTAAGGAATTAGCACCATGCTGCTGCTGTTGATCGATATGGGGATCATTTGGTTCCTGCTTAATGTGTTTTCGGACGAGAGCTGGGATGACCAGAAGTTTAAGATTTTTGGAATCGTGCTGGCGATTTCTTTGCTCGGCGGTTTTTCTGCCAAGGCATCAATTCCGTACGTAGGGCCATTTGGTGGTTTGGGTGTTTACTTTGTCGTTGGAACACTTTGCCTCTGGGGACTCGCCTCTCTGGAACTGAAGAAGGCACTTGCCGCCATGGGCATTCTGATCGTCGTCAAACTGATCATTGTGGGTATCGGTATTGCGATGATGTCCTGAGGCCGAAGGTTGGCAACAAGACAGCACGCAGATCGAAATTGTCACAATCCGGGTTGACGGTTGACTGTTGATTGTTGACGGGGCGGATTGTCAAATCGTTGGGCGCCAATGGAATGTCCTCTTGGTCATTGGAAGACATCAGAAGAATAGCGTATCTGCGATTCAGGCCCGGCAGGGCCGACAGATCCCCTGCCGGGGTCGAAGGCCCCGGTCTGCAGAACTCTGAACTGTAAAGTCCTGAAAGGCCGACACAACCGGTTGACCTGATCGCGTCAATGTGTCAACCCTTCGGGCCTCATAGACTGACTTGCGCTTCGTGTCCGGTGGCTTACGCACACCGGCAGGGGGTGTGACGGCCTGCCAGGCCTGAATCGCAATCAAGTGACCAAAACGAATACCGACAAAACCAGAATCCGCCTCTGTTGACGGGGCCACGCTGGCCAGCCCTGGTGCTTGACGGAGGAATACAATGATGTCGACAGGCACTGCTCAGGATTCGCGTCCACTTCACAGTGCAGGCGGAATCGTACTCGCAACGTTTCTGGGAGGACCGTTTGGTGGCAGCGTCGCACTTGCGATTAACTATTCGCGGCTGGGATCTCCAGGGGCCTCACGGGCCAGTTGGCTGGTCGGACTGATTGCTTCGGCGGCATACTTCTTTGCGATCACTCGCATTCCGAATTCTGTATTAGACTCCATCCCGAATCTCGTGTTCATTGCGCCACAGCTTTTGGCGATGTTCCTGATTGCGAACTGGTTGCAAGGCAGGTTGATTACCGACCATCAGCAGAATGGAGGGCAGCTTTGTTCCGGATGGAAGTCGTGTGGGATCGGGCTTCTGTGTCTACCTGTTTCTCTGGCCGTACTGGCAGGAGTTGTTTTGCTTGCACTTGCGGGGTTGGGTACGCACTATCAGTCGGGCAATGATGAAATCTTCTATTCTGGTGAAGCGACCGAGGAGGATGCTGCACGACTTGCTGCCGTGCTACGACAAAGCGGCTATTTTGGTGGCGATGGAGTCTCTGTTGTGCTGTCTGAAACAGCCGGCCGGCACACGGTTCAGTTTGTTGTGCAGGATGGAGCGTGGAATGATCCGGAAGTGAATAACGGGATCCGTGTGATCGCCAGGGACATCATCTCTGGCGGCTTCAGTGATCCACTGATTGTCGAATTCTGTGATGATACTCTTGCTGTCCGGAACACGATGACGGTGACCGCAGCCGACGCACAACCTCAGGATTTTTGAGGGGCCAATGGCGGTTTGCAAAGCCGCCCGCTTTCCGAGGAATGTTCGGCGTTGGTCCGTTGCCGTGAAAAGAAAACGGGACTGAGAGAAGACTCCGTGGCTCCGCCAGGGGATACGCTGAAGATTTCCCAGGGACAGTTTCGACACGCATTCCACAGATTGAGACAGAACAATCCACATCAGAGCGGAATTTGCAAGTCCTTATTCTGAAACAGTTTGCGCTGTTGACAGAGTTTTGACAGACGCATGACTGCGGCAACACTGGCCGATGTTGCAGGCCGTCGATAAGGGACGTAGCGTAGAGGGGTCGAACGCTGCGACCGAGGGAATTGGTCGCAGCAACCAAATTGAATGAGTTCGGCTGGCCGCATGAGGTCCTGATGTTCGGCAGGATGTTTGGCGAGCTCATTCCCCTTCTGCCGAAAAGGCGACGATTAATATGAGTACAGCACTGCCTGTGACGCCGTCGGAAAAGACACTGACTGCCGCTGAAGTCAAACGATTGAAATACCAGGCCGAGACCGACCTTCTGGTTGCTGCGTTCCATCGAGAGCAGCTTCGCTGGGGCAACGTGGACTGGGTTGTGACACTGTTTCTCATCGGTGTCCATGTTGGAGCGCTTGCCGCGTTCCTGCCATCCATGTTCAGCTGGTCCGGGCTGGCAATTTGCCTGACTCTGCATTGGGTCACTTGTAGCATCGGTATCTGTCTGGGCTATCACCGGTATCTGGCTCACAAGTCGATGAAGCTGAAGGCACCGGCAGAGTTTGTGGTCACGATGTGTGGCTGCCTTGCTGGCGAAGGTTCTCCTCTGACATGGGCTGCGACTCATCGTTTGCACCATCAGAAATCGGACCAGGAAGGCGATCCGCATTCTCCGATTAAGGACACTCGCTGGTGGGCACACCTCCTGTGGCTGTTCCCAAAGCGATCCACGGAATCATCTCGCGTTTTGATTCGACGCTACGTCCCTGAACTGGCAGATCGTCCGGTCATGCAGTTCTTTGAGAAGACTTTCGCACTGTGGCTGTGGGGTGGCGGACTGGCACTGCTTGGACTGGGCACTGCGGTTGGTGGCTGGCAGCTGGGATTGTCATGGCTGGTGTGGGGGATGTGTGTTCGCATGGTCGCTGCCTATCACAGCACCTGGTTTGTGAACTCTGCGACTCATCTCTGGGGTTATCGCAACTACGATACTCGCGACCACTCGAAAAACCTGTGGTGGGTGGCGATCCTTGCATATGGCGAAGGCTGGCATAACAATCACCATGCTCACCCTGCACTTGCTCCTGCTGGTCACAAGTGGTGGGAATTCGACATCACATGGTGGTCGATTCGGTTGCTGCGAGCGGTTGGGCTTGCGTATGACGTCAAAGATCGACTGCCGGAAGGTCGTCGAGCTGACGATGAAGAAGATATGGCAGAGATTGCAAAGCCGGACACGATGGTTACCGCTGCGTGATTTGGAAATCTGCTACCAGCGACAGGAATGAGCCACGATTCATCGTGGCTCTTTTCATTTGAGCCATTGATTTCTGGTTAGTGGTTCTTTGGCACGGTCTCGGTGTCGACGGAAGAACGGACACAGTTTCTACCAGACTTCTTTGCGAGGTAGAGATAGCGGTCTGCTTCGGAGAGGATCTGATCAACGGTCGACTCGGGGCCTTCGAACGTCGCGACGCCGATGCTGCAGGTCAGGCTCAACGGTCCTGCTTCGGTTTGGAACTGATTTGACGAAACCGAGAGCCGGAGTCGTTCTGCGACTCGCACGGATTCATGCAAAGCGGCCTGCTCCGCCACGACAACGAATTCCTCGCCGCCCAGCCGACAAAGGAGATCGCCGGGTCGCAGCAGCACCCGCAGTCGCTCCGCAAACGCTCGCAGCACTTCGTCTCCGACCAGGTGTCCATGACTGTCATTGACGACTTTGAAGTGGTCCAGGTCGATGAGGATCACGCTGAAGACCGTGCCGGTTCGACGACCTCGATTCAAGAGTCGATCGAGCGACGACATCAGAAAGCTTCGATTGAAAGCGCTGGTGAGCGGATCACGCGTCATGAGTTCGTGAACGACGGCGTGGTACTGAGCCTCCTCGTCCATAGAAGCCATGAATTTCAGAATCGTTGATCCCGTTCGAATCAGTTCACCACCGGTCAGCCGCCGGTTGCCTTTCAGTAACTGGTCTTCGACAAACGTGCCGTTGCGACTTCCCAGATCTGTGATTGTGTAACCAGTATCATCCGCGTCGATCGCCGCGTGCATTCTGGAAACAGAAGTGTCTTCCAGTGCGACGTCGCAGGAGAGATCACGCCCGATCACGGTTCGGCGTTTGGTCAGTCGGACAATTTCTGCATGGATGGCTGCGGGATAGATCTGGAGCAAGCATCCGCGGCCGGGTGTCGTCGCCTGAGGCAAGAGGAACCCGCCACCGATGTGAGTCTCAGCCACAGATCGCGGCATCGATTGCTCTGATGCAGCAGTATTCATGGCGACACCCCAATAGAAATTCGCGAAAGAAAACCACGACAATTGCGACCGGTATCAGTACTGCTAGTTCAGTGCGAGCTTTGTGATCTCGCCCGTTTCGGCACTGATGAACAAGGGCAGTTCCTTGTCCTGTGAATCGGCATAGAGGACCAAAGTCACTTCGTTTCCGGACGCGTTGTAAAAGACCTCATCAGAAAACGCCCGCATCATCAGCAAGCCGCGACCACTTGCCAGCAGTGCTTCCGGATCGTTGCAACGTTCAATTGCGGCCGCGACATCAAACCCGGCTCCGTCGTCCTGAATGGAAACCCAGAGGCCGAAGCTGCTCACTAATTCGGTGATGCGGACACATCGACCTTTCCACGGAAGGAGTTGTTCGCGCTCTCTGGCAAGATCGACGAATCGCGAAGAACCGTCTTCTTTCAGCTCTGAACTGATTTCAAGATTTCCGTGATAAAAAGCGTTGTTGAGCGCTTCTTCGAGAGCCATGCAAAAGTGGTTTTCCCGGGTCCCCTCGACCACCTGGAAATCACGAAGTCCCCTGAGCAGCCGATCGCGAATCACGGGAATCAGGTCACATCGAGTCGGAATGCGAAACTGGGCGAGGCGTACGTGGGGCGACTGGACAACAACGTCTTCCAAAAACGTCGGTTCCGTTGTCATCGTCGATAATTCCCTGAGCCACAGGACCGTTTCATCGCGTGACAGAGCCATCTGTCCGCCATCCGTCGCCATGTTTTGACAGACGGTCCATGCAACTGCAAACGCAATTCCGCAATTTTTCTGATCTCTCCGGGTTGCTCCGACGGCTCCATCCAGCACGAAAGCGCCGATGTTCTTTTCCGCACAGCATCCAGCTTCCCAAACGTCGCTGCTCTGATGAAAGACCCTTAGGGACGGCGCGACGGTCCGGCAGATCTCATGGATCTGTCGGAAGAATGACGCGTCGCTGGTAATGACAAGCAGCTTCATCTTGCTGATTCACTTTGGAACACACTGTTTCAGGGTTCGACACCTGGTCTGGGCGAAGACCCCCATTGATGTCGCCTTTCGGAAACCTAGGTTGGAAATCCTCAGGTACGGCACTTCTCCGCGGGCAGTCTGGACTTTTGAAGATCATCGGTACAGGTTATGCTGGCTCTAACTGATGCGAGGGGGTAATCTCTGTCCGTAAGCATCGATCAATGGTGGCGGGAAAACCCTCCGGCGAACCAGTTTTATGGATTTTCGGGCAAGTCTCCCGATCAATCCATCCTTTGACGCGGTGAATACGTAGCACAGTTTGCCTGTCTTCTTTGTTCTTCGGTGTACTGTACTCTTTGACTTTCGTTCGGAAGTCGTACGTGGTGACTTCGTCCAAAACAATCTGCAATGCCTTCAGAGTTGTCGTATGTGCAGCAATTCTGACGGGTTCGCTGTTTGGACCAGCTCTCCATGAATTGCAGCACGCTTTGGATCGCCTGCCCTCGGGCGATGGATCCTCGGCGCAAGTTTCTACTCCAGACGTGTTGCCTCACTGCAAGGAACACGCTCACGCGGGTCTGCACCAGCATGGTCATGGGCATTCGCATGCTCATTCGGCCAGTCACGATCAGGGTTCCCAGGATTCAGCGCCGGAACATCATCCGCATGACTCTTCCACGTGCGCGATCTGTTATGTGATCAGTCTTCAGCTGGATCGTGCTGAAGCGGTTGAGCTCCCGTTGGTGATCGATTCCGTTCAGGAATTCGTCATCCCGGTCAGCGATGTGGCTGTTGAATATCGCTTCAGTTCTCCGGGGGCTCGTGGTCCTCCGTATTGCGCTTGAGTTTTTGGATCGATTCGGCCTGACCTCTTTTCGACAGGCCTTGTTCAATTCGGTCTCTGGTCGCGTCTCGGCCAGAAGTCTACTCAACGCACACAAGCATCAGTTATCGACTGATTCTCCGGAGATTTCCATGTTTGCTACTCATCGGTCGCGCACGCGCGGCTTTACGCTGATCGAACTACTGGTCGTCATTGCCATCATTGCTGTCCTGGTCGCATTGCTTCTTCCTGCTGTTCAACAGGCCCGCGAAGCAGCACGACGTACTCAGTGCAAGAACAACCTCAAACAGCTTGGCCTTGCTCTTCACAACTATCACGACATCCATCGGACATTTCCTTCCGGGTGGATAGCAGTCGATCCGGCCACTCGCCTTCCCAGCGCGCATGAAGGCGTGAGTGGTGCCGCGTGGGGCCTGATGATTCTGCCACAGATCGAGCAGGACAACGTCTACAAACTGTTCAATGCCAGCCTTCCACTGACAGACGCGGCAAACGCACCGCTGTTGAAAACGACGCTGCCGGCGTTTCGCTGTCCTTCCGATCCTCAGCCGGACTTCTTTACCATCAACGAAGAAGCTTCCGGGGCAGCGATTACTCAACTTCCGATTGCCAATTACATCGGTTGCTTTGGTACCGAAGAACTTGATGGATGCGAAAACTCACCTGGCGATCTCCCGGTAATGGCAGACGGTACCTGCGTAGGCGACGGTGTGTTCTACCACAACAGCAAAGTTCGGATCGATGACATTACGGATGGCACCAGTAACACGTTGTTGCTGGGGGAACGCAAAACCGTGAAGACTCTCGACTGGTACACAACGTGGCCAGGTATGATCGCGGAAGGGGAAGAAGCCTTTCAGAGAGTCTGCGGTTCGGCAGACCATGTACCCAACGATCCTCACCACCATTTTGACGATTTCAGCAGCCAGCATACCGGCGGTGCTCAGTTCTGCCTCGCGGATGGCTCGGTCCGGTTCGTTTCCGAGAACATGGACAAAGCGACTTACCAGGCAACGGCGACGATTCGAGGCGGGGAAGTCGTGAACAATTTCTGACCCCATTCGAAGCTTCGTTCTGTCTGACCTGAGGTTTCAGCCAGAAAACACGGGTTTGAGACCTCAGGAAAAATCTGAGGAGGAGATGTTCGCAGATACCGAAAGGTCTCCTAGAATCCGCATCCCCGCAGGATTCTCGTTTGGTCAGAGACGTGATTTCGCCAAGGGCCGTCTGTGAGTACGGACTTTTAGGCGGTCGACGGTGTCATGATCGACGGGAATGCGGGTCAGGTTCATAGCTTGAGCGGAATTGCAGGAAGCACTCATGGCGTCTGT
>JAEUII010000147.1 GCA_016795145.1 Planctomycetaceae bacterium | reverse complement strand
CATCCTCCAGGCTAAGTTCCAGAGTTGCAGCGGCCGCACGAATTCGAGTCAGCATCAGCATCAGGGAAGGTCTGAGCTGAATCATCTCCTTGCCATTCGTCGTGACCGTCGGTGAACGCATTTTGTCATTCATGCAGGTTTTCTCCGTCGAAGCGATTACAACTCGGCGTCTTGCCAACAGTGCTTCCATCGAGTGGTGTATTATCGTCCCGCTCCCTGCGTTAACGATATTCATGGGGCTCGCATCCGTCCAATCAAGCAAGATCAAGGCGAGCGGGGAGACGTTGGTCCCATGATTGCGTTTCTCTTAGAGGCCACGATCCGCAACCAGCGTGACATCAGTGGATTCACATCCACCGCTCGCCTGACGCTACGGCGAAGCCCCTCCCGGTCGACGCTTCGCTGGACCGACCTCCCCAAACTGCGTTTGGAGAGGAGGTTTTGTCGAATGCAGGCACAGTTGCCGAACGGACTATTCGGTGAGGCGAACGTGGTGGCTGGATTGCTGGATGATCCATGTGCCGGGGGTGATGGCGGTGAGTGTTTCTTTTGCTCCGTCGGGCCAGTGGATGTCCAGGTCGACGGGCTGGTCGGGCAGGCCACCAATGTGCAGTTCGTTGGCATTGGCGGATTGAAAGCTGCCGCCACCGATGAGTTCCTGCCATGCGACCGGCTGGCTGCCTTTGACGGTGACTCGAACGCCAATCGGCGTGCGAGAACAGGACGTGCCGATCAGCCGCAGTACGAGTGACTTTGCGCCGGATGGTGTTTCGTTCTGAAGAATGACGGAAGGATCAAGCTGGTTGGAGATCACAACGTCGGATCGCCCGTCCCGATCAAGGTCACCCGTCGCCACTGCACGACCAAGTCGCGGTTTCTGAAAGTACTCACCACTGCCGTTCGACACTTCTCGAAAGGTCCCGTCTTTGCGGTTCTGAAAGACCTGAGTTGTCATGCGATAAGGCTGGTCTTTGTCGAACCACGTGCGATCTTCCAGATGCCCGTTGGCGACAATCAGATCGTTCCAGCCGTCGTTGTCGATGTCCGCCGAAGAGGCGCCGAAACCAAGATGATTCAGGCTCGGCAATCCCAGCTCAGATCGTCGCGTTGCGTCTTCGAACAGCAGCAGATCGTTGACGGAACTGTTGCGATACAAAGTGTTTGTCTCGCGATAGAAATGAGTCACAAAGATATCACGCAGGCCATCGCGGTCGAAATCCTCGACGGCAACTCCCATGTTCGCCTGAGCCAGTCCTTCATCGTTCAGGGCCACGTTGGCGGCGACTCCAATATCGGTTATCCGGACATTCGGAACGCTGCCGACGCTGGATCCAGCAGGCTCAACTTTCAGCAGAAAATTCGGCTGACCGTCGTTGGCGACGAAGACTTCCGGTGTTCCGTCGAGGTTCAGGTCGGACACCGCAACGCCGAGTGCCTTGCCGTCAAATTCCCCCCGAACAATGGACGATGACGCGTCGACCCATGAGCCATCTCCGTTCGACAGATAAAGAGTGTCCGGCAGTCCTGTGAACATCGCAGGAGTGCACGCGACGTGTCGATCGGGGCTCTTCGGTTCCGGACAGAGTTTGGGATTCACGTCAGAAACATCCAGATAGTTCGCAATGTAGAGATCGAGATTCCGGTCGCCATTCAGGTCGGCAAACGCCGCGCTGGATCCCCAGAGTCCACCGGTTGTTTTCGTCGTTGAAGAGACTTCGGAAAACGTACCGTCGCCGTTGTTGACCCAGAACTGATTTCCTCGCACCGACGTCACATAGAGTTCTTCAAAGCCATCTTCGTTCGTGTCCGCCACAGCGCAACCGCAGGCAAAACCGTACTGCATGAGTGTCGATGATTCGCTGCAATCGGAGAACTTCATCTGGCCCTGATTGCGAAATAACTTGCCGGGCGTTTCTCGCTGATCTTCGGCCAGAGGAAGACGACATCCATTGGTCATAAAGACATCGAGCCGTCCGTCGAGATCGAAGTCGATCATTCCGGCTCCTCCACCGTTCACTTCCAGAATTCTTCGTTGGCCTCGCATGTCATCAAAGCGGGTGAATGAGAAGCCGGATTCAGGACCCAGCTCGCGAAATCGAAATGTGGTGCCGCCTGCCGAAAAGGTCTCAGGCCGATTCGGTTGTGTTGCATCTGGATCAGTCAGAGTCTTTAGCAGATCCGGAGGCAGATCGACCTTCAGTGCTGACTCTGTTGGCAACACGACAATGTCAGTCGGCTCGGACTTTGTGCAGCCTGACAGCAATCCGGAAAAGGTCGCGAGTGGCAAAAGGAAAATCGATGTTCTCGGTTTCATCGCACTCTCTTTTAGATGATCTCATCTCAACCCGTCGCGTCAGCGAGGGATGTTGTCGTTACCGTGGCGATCTCTATTTGTCTCACAGAAGTCCCGAGTTGCCGGCGCCAAAATCCATCAGCCTGTCATGGCCCTTTGGGTCCCTGGAATCCGTCAAAGGAATTGGGCGACTCGCCATCCGGCATTTGTCCGCCGAGTTTTGCGGCCAGCAACTGAAAGTCCTTCGCCGCGTTTTTGAGCCCCAGGTTGTCCGCCTGAGCTGCGACCTCTTTAATGGCTCCCGCATTCTTCTCATTGGCATCGGGCAGAATGATCCGCAGTTCAGACAGCAAAGAAGCACTTCGCTGAGCCTCACGACGCTGCTGTTCACGATTCGTGTTTGCACAGACCTCAGCGAACCCGAGGTAGTAGGCCGGATTGGCAGGATCCACGGTGAGCAGATGGTTGTAATACGCTTCCGCGTCTTTCCAGTTCTTCGCCTGAGTGGCTGATTCAGCTCGCATTTGAGTCAGCAGCCATGGTTCGGATGTTGAAAACTCCGGAGCAGATTCAAGAAGCGACTGTAGTTCCTGCCATTGGCTTTCGGAATAGAGACACTCCGCCTGAGCAGCGACGGCGGGAAGGTACTTCGGGTGCTGCTGTAGAATGACATTCAGCAACTTCTCAGCATCGTCGGTTTTCCCTTCACCGATCAGATGTCGAGCATACGCGACGAGCAGTTTAACGTTCGCGGGATCTTTCTTCAGGAACTCCATCAGCCGTTCGCGCTGCTGCGGAGACCGCCAGGGAATCAGCGAAGGGAAGTGATACTGTGCTGACAACAGTGGCTCCAGCAGGACCTCGTCACGCAGTTGTGACATGATCTGTTTGCGTTCATCAAATCGAAGTTCCATCGCGTAGATGAACCCCAGGATTTCTTTCGCAAAGCGACATTCGTCAGTATCCGTCGTTCCAGTGGCTTCTGCTCGTTTCAGAAGTTCCGTCAGCGCGGATTCGGCGAGTTCGATCTGGTTGTCCTTCAATGCCAGCTGAGCACGTCGGCGCAGTGCGCCTTGACCGTTGCGGACATCGCTGAACGGAACCTGTTCCAGCAGCTTCATCGCATCGCCGATTCGATTTCGACGAACCGCGGAATCAGCGAGCGTAATCAGAGTGTCAGAGTGTTCTGCGCGGCGATGTGCCTTGGCGGCAAACTCCAGAGCGGCTTTGTCGTAGTCGGCCTGCTTCACTCCTTCCGGTGGCTTGGGAGGAGGCGATGGCCACAGGCTCCAGCATGTGAAGACCAGAAGGCTGAAGGACACAATCGCGAGCACCAGTTTCCAGCGCGTTCCTCCGTTTGGTTCATCGGAGACGTCGTCGTACTCGTCGGAGATCATTGCACGTCTGTCTGAAATGCAGGTCAACAAAGCATGTGACAACGATTTTGGTGGGGTCGTTGCCAGTTCATCCTATGCTCCTGCAAACGTTCACCCTCGTCAATTCGCTGATGAACATTTGATCAAAGAACGAGGCAATTTCCCCTGTCTCTGGGGGTTTCTTAGAGCAAGTGATGGCTCGAAGACGGCAGCGATGGTCGGGTTTGACGCGTCATGCTTCGCAACTGAACTGGCGGTGCTGAGAACGCCGAACTGGATGAATGCGATCGCAGTGCGCTCGCTGCGAGAACCGGCAAATCTTGCCGATGTTTTTTTGGGAACAGAACTATGTCGCTGGCAACTTCTGGAAGCCGACCGGTGGACCGGCGACGTCGCATGATGGCTCTTGAACCCGATCAGCCGGTCGGTGAAGTTGAGTTGCCGGAAGAGCCCGCAATCCTTTCGTTCCATGGCAGCGAATCCGCGTTTGAAGGACTGTCACGCGATCGCTTGATGAGACGGATCATTACTCCGAGGCTGTGGAAGCTGGTACTGCTTGGAGTTGTTCTAAGCGCTGGACCGCTCCTGCTTCTAGGACTTAGCGCAGTGTCCTCACTGCAGTCGGTGATTGATCCGTGGTTACGGAGCAGTCTGCCAGTCGCGCTGGCTGGAATTGAGTTGCTGATCGCCGCACAACTGTGCTGGCTGATTGCCTGCGTTCGATCCGCAAGCGCGGTGGATTATCGAGGTGGATATCGGAGCTGGAAGCGACTGTCGATGTTCATGGTCGCCGTTTCGTTTCTTGTCCTGAGCAACTCCGCCGGACATGGCGCTGATCAGTTGGCGTCGCTACTGACTCGATTCACAGGGCCGCTGAATGCGGCTCGCCCTGCTCTTGTCATTGTTCCCGCACTTGCCTGTCTCGTCTGGATTCTTCGGACGGTGATTCCCGACATGGGACGATGTCGGCCGGCTCAGGCCCTGTTGAGTCTTGGAACGGCGCTTGGGCTTGTCTATCTGGTTCTGAGCATCCGACGAAATCCGGATCAGCAGGAGTTGTCGGCCGGGCTTCCGCTGATGGCCGCGGGCATTGTGCTGACGGCGATGTTGCTGCACACCAGGTTCGTGATCTACATCAATCCAAATCCGCCGGAGAAGCGTCGCAGGACGGCACAGAGGCTGACTACGATCACAGAGAACGAGCAGACTTCGACGTCGGTAGAGACGGTGGCTACTTCGACGTCCGCTGAGATTACAGTGACTCAAGGATCGCCATTGAGGGAAGACAAGCCGGTTGCGCAGTCGGAGCTCGAGCGGGACACTGATTCCGTTGTACTTGCGAGTTCAGTGAACGAGACTTCCGCGAATGGCAGTCTGCCGGCCCCGCCTGATACGGACGATGTGTCCGAAGATTCAGAGCCTGCAGAAAAAATTGAGCCCGTAAAGAAACAATCCGGTTCGGGCAAACAGAAAGCTAAGAACCGTCGCAAGGCAGGATAATTTCTTCAGCAGCCGCGGGTAGCTATCGTGGTGTCTTGTCATCGCGTTTTGATCGATGAGAAACGGTGATTCAGAAGTCAGGGTTGTGGAGCGTCAGGTGTCCGAGACCAATCGTCGCAGCTTCCTGCAAATCAGTTCCTCGATGCTTGGGATTCCGTTGATCACGGTGTGGAATGCTGGCTGCGGAGCGGAATCATCGACCCCGAAGTCACCGTCGGATGTCGGTCTGCCAGAGCCTGTGGAATCGACGCAGGAATCACCTTCGCGGGACTCTGCTGAACCTGCCTCTGAAACATCGAAAGCCAATGCCATGCAGATTCATTATCTTGAGTTCGTCACAAAGGACGTCGAAGGCGCGTGCGCTTTGTACTCAAAGGTGCATGGTCTGAAGTTCGGCGAACCTGATGCAAGTCTCGGGAACGCTCGCACCGCACCGCTCGCAAACGGCGGGATGATCGGCATTCGAGCACCCATGCATGACGGTGAGAAACCTGTGATTCGTCCTTATGTGCTCGTCAATGACATCGACGCCGCAGTCGCCGCAGCCAGCGCTGCCGGAGCGGAGATTGCTGTGCCGCCGATGGAGCTTGGCACTCACGGCACGTGTGCGATCTTCCTTCACCATGGACTCGAGTCTGCTCTTTGGCAGCTGTAGCCGCAAGCTGTTGCCGCAAGTTGCGTGCTCCGCCGGTGCAGGACCGGCGGAAGCGGCGGTCACCCGCGCCCATTGCTGGTTTCGTCACGCACCGACTTTACGGCGCCAGAGGAAGGAGTCGACGATGTAGTGGTGGACGCTGATCGAAGAAAGCAGGATTGTGGAGGCGATGAGCCACCAGTGTTCGAGGGCTGTGGTCAGGTACTGTTCCCAGCCAAAGCCTAGCAGGTACAGAGCCAGCCAGAACAGAAGGAAGCCGATCAGGTTCGGCACTGCCTTGATCCAGCGATTCCCTGCAGCGGATCGCTGACGGCGTTCGAGCACCCAGACGAGGGCCAGGTACTGCATCGCATGGAAGAACGTGACCGCCTCGAAGCCTCGCTGGAAATGACTGACAATCATGAATCCGTAGTAGTGGATTCCCATGCAGATGACGTAGCAGATCAGGCCAGTTGGACGGTAGTCCCGACCATTGCGACGGATCTGCCGAAACTCCGACAGCGCCTGAGCATACAGTCCGAAGAGGGCGATGACTCCCAGAAAGAACATGACCGAATCATCAAAGTTGACGGGAATCAGTTCATAGGACTGTCCGCCCCAGGCATCGTACAACATGTCCCAGCGACCGATGATCAGATATGGAAAGACCAGATGGTAGGCCCACCAGCGAAGCCGCCGATCGGTCTCGTCGAAGTACTTCTGTCCGCCGTAGAGACAGCCGACTCCGTACGTTTGTCGCAGATAGTGAAATGACTGCCAGACATTGACGGCGGTGATCGTCGCTACAAACCATCCGGCGTAGTGAATCACCGTCAGGATTCCGACAATGCCAAGGTAGGCCGGCAGTCCCAGCCAGAAGCTCGACTTCTTTTCCGAGATCTTCCGCTGCTGCCGAACGTAGGTGCTGTAAACGTGTGGCGAGCCGATAATGACGCTCAGCCAGAAGTACCAGTGAATGTACTGCTCCTGAGCCAGCTCCTGCTCACCGATCAGCAGGATAAACGGCAGGAAGACCGCCAGTCCTCCGCCGATGACAAAGAACCATTCAAAGGCAGTCGGTGACGTGATGGTTCTGGCAGATTCCTTTGCCGGAGCTTCGTCTGCCATATGGAGCATGGCTTCGACGTGGTCAAGAGTTGTGGACATGGGGCGTGTCCTTTGGTTGTTGATGATTGGAATCAGGAGTTGGGGAACAGGATGGTCGTCGTGGACGATCAGTCGGGAAGATCATCACCTCTGGTACAAAGATCCCTCGCTGACGCAGCGGGTTGAGATTAGCTCAGCAGACTTTGCCTCGTTCGTTTTGCGAGAGGGAATTGAAATCACGGTGGCCAAACATGCGGGCGAAGCGTTGGGCCGTAGTCACCAGCAGGTCGATGTCTTCTCGATCCAGAAACACGGCAAACGTGCAGACCATGGACAGCGTGAAGTAAGTGACATTGGGGATCATGAGTGCGATGCCCAGATGCAGCGAAGCAATTGAGAGAATCGCGAGGCGTCGAGTTGGGCGGAACCAGACGCACAGAGGAAAGAAGGCTTCGACGATTACCGTTCCAAACGTCATCAGTTTTCGCAGCAATCCGCCGAATGCCAGAGTGATCCATGGATGTTCGAATGGTCCCCACATATCACTTGCGACTGTCCAGTGAAGCGCATCGCCGGTGACCCAGCCGGGATCCTGAGCAAGCTTGTAGGGCAGGCTGATGATGTAGATCAGCGCGACGTTGATCTGCATCATGCGAACCGGCCAGCCAGCGACGGAAGTCACGGGAGGCAGCCCGCGTTTTGAACGCGCCCATGCGTCAACGGACCAGGCCGATCCGACATCAATCAGGAACAGATACAGCAGACACATTCGCATGACCATGTCTTCGCCGTTTGCAAGATACGGATTCCGCTGCAGCATAGATTCGAAGAGCACGTAAAGTGCGATCGTTGCAGGTCGAGACTTCCAGCCGATCGTGAAGGCAATACTGAACGCCATCGCGGCGAACCACCAGAAGCCGATCGGAATCCAGCCTTCGGTCCAGTAGAACAGACCGAACGGTGTGTTGACTCGCGTGTTGTTCAGTCCCGCCGAGTGCAGTGAGATGATCCCGTCCACTCCGAAGAAGCGATCCCAGTTGGGAAGCGACACCGCAAACATCACGGTGCACAGCAGACCGGACAGAATTCGAAACACTGCGATCGGGCGAGGATCCAGCGGGCGAAAGAAGAATGGGTTCCAGCCCTTGATGATTCGAGACACGATCATGGGTTCACCGTTGTGGAATCGCGATCTGTGATGGAGGAGAAGCGGAATCAGGTTCGAATCAGAGCTGCGTTTTTGAAGAGTGAGTTGGCGATGTGAGTTCTGTGATCGCATCGCGATGGTCATCACCCATGTGCTCGACCGTCACGTCAAAGACATCAATCACGTCCGAAAGAACATCAGGCTCCAGGAGTCGTTGCTGTTGCACTGCAACAATGGGCGGAAGAATGTACTGGATGCTGAGTGTGTAGCTGATCTGCGAAACCGGCAGACCTTCGTGCTGAGCGAACTGGCGAGCCAGGTATCTCGCATACGTTTCGCGGGCCAGTCGATCGTTGTAGATGTTCAGAAGGAACTTGGCTTCTTTGTAGTCCACAAACGTTGCCTGAAACCAGGAGCGTTCCGACTGACGCGGAAGAGGCAGAACCCTGGATGCCGTTCGATCACCGTCTGAATAATGAGCGGTGATCGTGTAGCGCCAGTTAAAGCGACTCTGGCCGCCGTACATCTGCCACTTATTGTCGAAACCACCAAGGTGGGCCGCGTATCGATACAGCCACTCGCCGTAACGAATTCGGTAAGCAGCTTCAGGCGACAGGCTGCGGTCCGCGGCGGCAAGCAGTTCTGCCGGAACTTCGTCGGGCAGATTGCACCAGAGGATCATCGACAGGATCGCGACCGTCGCGGCCGACAGCGCAATGCGAGTCTTCAGGCTCGGCAGCGATTCGAAATCCTGCGGAGCTGGATCGGAGTGAGCGGTAGTGGTGTTGAGGTTTGGCATGTCGACCAGTCCATGAGCATGCTCCATGCGAATGCAGCGACACCGCAGTCCGAAATTCAGACGGCATGTGTTTCAGATTCACTCTGGAACGTAGGAGGGGAATCCACGAACCCTTCATCGACGCGGGGAAGAATCGATGAACGAGCGAACGTATTGATACAAACCTGATGGATGCGAAAAGACGGAGCGGGTTGCCTGGTGTTGAACAGGCAACCTCGCTCAGCTCTTGACGTCAACTTACAACCCCGGTGGGGGAGGCGGCGAAGGTGGCTTTGGCGGTGATGGAGGTGAAGGCGGCTTCGGTGGCGAAGGTGGCTTCGGTGGTGAAGGTGGCTTCGGTGGTGAAGGTGGCTTCGGTGGTGAAGGTGGCTTCGGAGGCGAAGGTGGCTTCGGAGGAGCCGGAGGCGGCGGTGGTGGTGGCGGCGGAGGAGGAGGTGGTGGGACAGATTTCACAGCAATTGTCGGGACTCGCTCGGTGAGCAACGTCGTCTCGGCAGTTGCCTTTGCTTTCGCTGTGAAGAACGGGCTGATCCACTGATTGGTGGCTGGAGGAATCGTGACCTTGACCGTCACATTTCCTGTAGAGTCGGTGATGACGGCTGGTGTGACTTCCACGACAGCGTCTTTGATTCCCATGTTCTGCAGCATCTTGCTTGCCGCCGCTTTTGCTTCCGCGGCGGTGGCACCAGGCACAATGACGTTGCGGGCTGCTTCATAGGAGACGTTCTCCGCATACTGACGAAGCATACTGAGTCGAAAGAACTCGATCGATGCGAAGATCAGCAGGAAAAAGATTGGCAGCACGATAGCCAGTTCGACCGTCTGCGTACCGGATCGGCGCAGCGTCGTCAGACCATTTCGAAGTCGTGAAACAAGTTGCTGTAAGGGGATGCGTTTCATCACGGTATTACTCCGTAAGGACCGTGGGCAGGATGCGAATGATCGTTTGAAGAACAGTGCCGAGAGCTGCAGAATTCGAGGCGTGGAAATGCTGTCCGTTCCCTGCGGCCGCCACCTTCTGCATCGCTGTTTGATCAGCTTCCTGTGCAAACGTGATGGTAAAGATGATGACGCCGTCGCTTGCGGCCGACTGAGCGATTGGGACCGGGTCAGGGCCGGTGTTACGAATCCCGTCAGTCATCAGAATGACGACCTTGGAGGCATAGGGACGAGAGCTGGAGGACGACAGCGTGTTGATCCCTTTGCTCAGACCATCTCCAATGTTGGTGGCTCCGGAAGGAAAGGCGTTGGTGTACTTTGCGATTCCGTTTCGGATGTCCGAGTAGTTGCTGGTCATGGATTTTTCTGTCGATGCAGAGTCACCGTAGGTCACCAGCGACACGTACTCGCTTAGTACGGACTTATCCATCTCGTCGATGAACGTATTCGCGGCAGACGCAAGATCGCGCCATCGGGACGGGGTCGGAGCCGGCTGTCCAAAGAACCAGTTCTTCGGAGCGGCTTTTGGGAGCGGTGGATAGATGGCCTTTTCATCAGCGGCATAGGCCATGGAGCCAGAGCGGTCGACGACAAAAGCGATGTCGACTTCCACTCGGGTGGAAACTGCGGACCGAGTGACTTCGTAACTGCTTTTGCCAAGAAAGCCGGGCATGATGAATGGAACGGCTCCGTTCTTCCCGGACGACAGTTTGCTGATCGTCACTTTGAGTGCATTTGGAGTGCTGCCACCTGCCGTGAATGAGTAGCGTGCGGACGAAGACGAGCGGGTCGATGTGCCCAGCGTAAACTCTGAGTCAGCGATACTCACTTTGCTTCCGGCGATCAGGTTTCTTGCGGCGGCTTCGTTGGCCATCAGTTTGGCCTGATTCAGATCCCCGGTCAGTGAATACGTTCGCCCGGCTGCTCGCGTTGCAGAATCGGCCACGATGAAGGCCTGAGTTCGACTCAGTTCCATCCATGCGAGATTAATCGCGAATGCGACGAGCAGCAGAAGGACGGGCAGAGTCACAGCAAACAGCACTGTGATAGCGCCGTTGCGATTGTGGCGGGCCTGTTGCTGCCCTTTACTTCGGGAACAGTGGATTCGCATTGTCAGTATTCCTTCATCATGGTGCAGCTTCCGGAGATGGTCTTGTTCCGGAAGAACAGAAGGGGGACTGCGAAGTTGCTGTTGGAAGGGGCATCAACGCGGACGGTAATCCAGGTGCTCACGGCAGCCGCGGGAAAGTTATTCGGCGTCACCGTGATCGTTGTGTCGCGGACTCGGCGGTCATCCAGAATGCGTCTGGCGGTTGTTTCGACCATGCTGACCGTCGTCTTCGGGACCAGCGCTGTTCGAGCGGCCTCATAGGCAGCGATGTGAAGTGTCTGCTTGAGATAGATCATGGTGCTGGCTTCGATCGTGCCCATCACGATGACAAGCAGCAATGGCACCACGAGCGCGAACTCAACGATCGCCGCGCCGCTTCGATCATGAGCTTTGGGTTTTCGCGAATTCTGCAGGCGGATCATTCAGTGAATACCCCAGGGGGTTGGTTCTCGGTGTCTCTCGCTAATGAACCAATAGTGCGCAGGGCGGGGAACCCCGTCGCTTTCCGGAGATTCCTGTTCACTTGTGGCCATGCCTTAGCTGAACTTTGCTGCGTTTGACGACAAAATGGCCTGTGTCGATTATGCAGGCCGCCTTTTGGCCCCGGAAATTCCCTGTCGAGTACTGAGGTCGCGATGATGACTCGAACTCCGAAATGCCAGCACACCGCTCAACTCTGCCGTCTCATCGCCACAGTCGCCCTTTTGGTCGGCTGCCTTGGCCCTTCGTTCGCTCAGGAAGCACCAACAGCAGCAGATGCCACGGAAGGCATGAAGAAGGCGGCCGTGTACTTTCGCCAGAATGTGGCTGTCCACGGCGGCTATGTGTACGAAGTGAGCGAAGACCTGAAGACTCGATTTGGTGAAGGCGAAGCGCTGCCATCGGAGATCTGGGTGCAGCCTCCCGGAACACCTTCCGTTGGCATGGCATTTCTCCAGGCGTGGAAGGCGACTGCAGAAGCGGAGTTTCTATCCGGAGCTCAGGAGGCTGCCAGAGCTCTGTGCCATGGACAATTGGAATCCGGTGGATGGACCGACCGAGTCAACTTTGATCCGAAAGGCAAGACCACTGGGCATTATCGCAGCGGACGAGGAAATCCGAAGGGCCGCGATGTATCGACTCTGGATGACGACAAGACTCAGTCTGCCCTGTGCTTTCTGATGGAGATGGATCAGGCACTGGAATTCAAAGACGCTGAGATTCATGACGCCTGCGTCGTCGCCCTGGATTCACTGCTCAAAGCGCAGTTTGCCAATGGCGGATTTCCGCAGGGATGGTCGGGACCTGTTGAGCCCGGGCCTGTCGTGAAGGCTTCCTTTCCGGACTATGACTGGAAGACAGAAGGTCGCCACAAAGACTATTGGAACTACGAAACTCTGAATGATGGGCTTGCAGGGACAGTGACGCGCACCCTACATCTGGCTCATCAGGTTTATGGTGAGCCCCGTTACAAAGATTCGCTGTTGAAGTTCGGTGACTTTCTGATTCGGGCCCAGTTGCCGGAGCCGCAACCGGCCTGGGCTCAGCAGTACAACCACCAGCTGCAGCCCATCTGGGCTCGCCGCTTTGAGCCGCCGGCGGTGGCAGGGCGCGAGTCAGAAGATGCGATCGAAACGCTGCTGTTCCTGACGGAAGTGACAGGCGAGAAGCGGTTCCTGGAACCGATTCCGGCTGCTCTTGCATGGATTCGCCGATCGATGCTGCCGGATGGTCAGATTGCTCGGTTCTATGAACTGCGAACGAACACCCCACTGTACTTTCGTCGCGAAGGAGACAACTACCTTTTGACGTACAACGATGATGATTTGCCAGGGCACTACAGCTTTCGATCCAGGTCCAGACTGCAGAAGCTCGAACAACGTTACGAGGAAGTATCGCAGGGGAAGGTCATCGAGCCGAAGCCCCAAAGTCTGAAGTTACTTCAGAAAGACGCCGCGGCAATCCTCGGGAAACTCGATGATCAGGGCCGCTGGTTGAGTCCCACGACAGGGAAGAAGCCAAATGGGTCCGGCACGCTTTGGATTCGCAGTGATGAATTCAGTAAGAATGTGACGCTGCTGTCAGACTACGTGACTCGCCTGCAGCAAACTACAGACTTGAAGTCACCATGAACTGATCCGAGGATCCGTCGTCATGGCTCGATGGCCTGATACCAAGCGTGCGACCTTGTTGGGATTCGCCCTGATCTTCGTGCTGTTTCCCCTTCTTGCCTGGTTTTGTGTTTGGTTCATGAAGGGGTAACTCGCCGTTGATTGAGTAATACTTCGTAACCCGACACGTCAGTGAGGGATAAAAGCCGCGAGGCGATCCGCAATGAGTGCACCGGTCGGACAAAAAATGAGTGACAAAAAATAAGGCGAGCGGGGCGACGTCAGTCCCCTGATTGCGAGTCTTAATTTGTGGCCCAACCCCGATTGGGTAGCACGTACGCAGTGCGTGTGCCGCAGGCGCCGGAAGCCCAAGTGTGCACCCCGCAAAACCTACGCAGCCGCCACGAGGACAATGGTCGGACAAAAAATGAGTGACAAAAAATAGGGCGAGCCGGGCGACGTCAGTCCGACGTCAGTCCCCTGATTGCGATTCTGCTCTTCGCGATTCCGCCGCCCCTCCGGCGAGCGGGATGCGTCAGCTTCCCGGTACACCGCACCGCCCTGTTCCGTCATTCCCGCGCACGCGGGAACCCAGCAACGCGATGTTGAAACCGCGAATGGACGCGAATCAACGCGAATAAAGCGCAGCAAGGGCAACACGATCCCAAGCTCGCCCGACTACTTCGGTGCCCGTTCGTGCCACTGTGTGAGCTGTTGGTACTGGGCGGCAGTTTGCAGCAGACGAGTTTCACAGAGCGTCGGTGCCTGAAGCTGCAGGCCGATCGGAAGACCGCTGGACGAAAATCCGCAGGGGATTGAGATTCCAGGAAGTCCTGCCAGATTCGTGCTGATCGTGTAGATGTCGCTCAGATACATCGCGAGCGGATCATCCAGCTTTTCACCGAGCGCGAATGCCGGAGTCGGAGCGACCGGACCAGCGATCAAATCGACCGTTTCAAAGGCCCTATCAAAGTCTTCGCGGATCTTTCGGCGGACTCGAAGAGCCTTCAGGTAGTACGCGTCATAGTAACCAGCGGACAGTGCATACGTGCCAAGCATGATGCGGCGCTTCACTTCAGAACCGAATCCTTCACCGCGACTTTGACAGTACAGATCCACAAGGTCATTGAACTTCTCGGCACGATGGCCGTAATGAATTCCGTCGAACCGAGCAAGGTTGCTGGAGGCTTCACTGCACGCAATCAAATAGTAAGCCGCCACGGCGTATTTCGAATGAGGCAGTGAGACCGGAACAATCGTCGCACCGGCTTCTTCGAGCGTCTTCAATGCGGCTCGCACATGCTTCGCGACTTCCGGATCAAGACCCTCGGCGAAGTATTCCTCGGCAACGCCGATACGGACGGGCGCAGCGGCCTGAAGTTCCGACGTCCACTCCGGAACGGACTGTTTCAGTGACGTTGAATCTCTTCCGTCATGACCCGCAATGCACTGCAGCATCAGGGCCGCGCCGAACGCATCGGTTGCCAGCGGTCCGATTTGATCCAGTGAGCTTGCGTAAGCCACCAGTCCGTACCGGGAAACTCGGCCATACGTTGGCTTCATCCCCACGACGCCGCAAAAACTGGCTGGCTGTCGAATAGAACCGCCCGTGTCCGAGCCCAGAGCCAGCGGCACCATTCCGGACGCCACGGCAATCGCTGCACCACCGCTGGAACCGCCAGCGGAGCGATTCGTATCCCACGGATTACGGCCGGCACCAAAGATAGAGGTCTCCGTTGAGGACCCCATTGCAAACTCATCCTGGTTGAGTTTGCCAATCAAAATGCCGTCGCACGCTTCGAGTCGCTCGATCACGTGAGCATCATACGGCGGAACAAAATTGTTCAGAATGCGGCTGCCACACGTCGTTCGCATCCCTGTGACGCAGATATTGTCCTTCACGGCGAATGGAAGTCCCGCCATCGGACCGACGCTCTGCCCTGCTCTTCGGCGCGCATCAATGCTGTCGGCCTTCTTCAGTGCTCGCTCAGCATCAACAAGGACAAACGCATTCAGTGTCGAATTGCGCTGTTCGATGGTCGCGAGACACTGTTCGGTCAAAGAACGAGCGGTCAAAGCTCCGGATTGGAGTTGCTGAAGCAGTTGCTGAGTCGAAACGCGAGTCATTGCGGGAATAATGTCTGAAAGGATCAAAACACGGGACTCTGCTGTTCAGCGGCGAGTTCGCTCTCGAAATTCCGTTTGGCTTCCGACAACAAATGACCGCCATGAACAGAAAGGAGCCGGGACAACCCGGCTCAGTGAATGATCGTATCAGAATCGTTCCCCGCGTCGACTCAGCAAAGTGCCAGAGCTTCCACGTTGAACTCCGCTGGGTTGAGAAACGGACGGAGCTTTTCCAGCGCCTTCAGCTGCAGCTGGCGCACTCGTTCCTTCGAAACACCCAGATCAGCGGCGATCTCACGAAGAGTCTTCGCTTCTTTTCGTTCCTCGGTGAGACCAAATCGATTCAGAAGAATCTGGTGCTCCCGTTCATCAAGAACTTCCGGAGCGTGCTTCAGGAGTTCGTCGACGACTTTCTGAGGGTCCGTACAAATCGGGGGCTCAACGTATTCTTCAGCCACTTCCGCCAGGATCTCAGACGATGTTCCCGGAAACCGCTGCTGGCGACGCTGACGAGTCTTCCAGGTCCGGAAGAAGTGCCGCTGAATGGAATGAGTCGCGTAGGTGCTGAAGCGGAAACGGCGTGAATAGTCGAATCGATCGATCGCACCCAGAAGAATCATGCTTCCATCACTGCTGAACTCCTCGACTTCCTGGTGGGACGAAGAGAATCGGCGAGAGATTGACGCGACCAGTCTCAGATTGGAACGCACAAGCTGAGCCCGGATTTGCTCCGCAAGATTCAGCAGCGATTCGATCGCGGCGACGGATTTCGCCGAAGATGTCTTCTGGGATAATCGGCTTCGAAGGCGATTGGCACGGAATCGAAGCAGGTTCAGAGCACGGAACAAGACTTGTTCCTGTTCAAACGTCAGCAAGGGGTCATGAGTATTCCAGGTGGACAGGTCACCGATGACATCCGAGGTCGTTGCAGGAGCAGCACCGCTTTGTTGACGAAGGGTCGTCAGAAGGACTTCAGCTTCCTGAATCGGCCGGTCATCACCTTCCAGAGATTCGAATTCGTTGGCGTAGACAAAACGGATCTCGGTGGCCAACAGCGAGAGAATCCGTTCCTGCAAACGAGGGTCGAGAATTTCCTTCGTTGATCGCGGACTGGACGCTCGAGCCGGGGATTTTGTGGCAGTTCTAGGCATCGCTCTCTCCAATTCCAAAACATTCACTTCGATCAATTCGTTCACATCATCCGTAAACGTGCATGAATTGTCAACCGCCAATACAAACGTCAGTTAACCAGAATTTGTTTGCGGAAAAACGATTCTTCGGCCTAGAAACCTGCAGCAGAACTGTGAAGATGAACGTTCATTTGTTTAAACAATCATTCACGATGGGAAAACCTATGGTTGAGTTTAGTCGAGATGCCGAAGATGGGGCGTTTGTGCTGAAATGCTCCGTCGTCCTGCCTCAACCGCGTGGCCGTGTGTTTGAATTCTTCGCGGATGCGTTCCAGCTCGAGCAGATCACGCCGCCGTGGCTGAACTTCCGGGTGTTGACCAAGGCGCCGATCGGGATACGGGCCGGTTGTCTCATCGATTACCGTCTGAAACTGCATGGGATCCCAATTCGCTGGCGGACCGAGATTTCGTCATGGGATCCGCCGACAGCTTTTGTCGATCGTCAATTGAAGGGCCCTTATCTGCTTTGGGAGCACCTTCATACGTTCGAAGAGACAGACGGTGGAACTTTGTGTCGCGACGAAGTGCGTTATCGCGTTCCGGGCGGCTGGCTGATTGAGCGACTCTTTGTGCGGCCTGATCTGCGTCGCATCTTCGAATACCGCCATCAGAAAATGCTCGAGCTGTTTCCGGCAACAGGCGGGTAGTAGATCCATCGGTAGTGGATCTTGCTAAAGATCCTTCACTCGCAACCATCGCCTTCAAGCGTGCCGCATTTCTTTTCCTGTGACTATTCTGACTTGAGAGTGATGAAATGAGCATCGCCGTTCCTTCGATCCGAATTCGAACATTGAACGATTGTCCCGTGAACACTTCCGGACAGTACGTGCTCTGTTGGATGACGGCGAATCGTCGACTGACCTGGAACTTCACCATCGATCGCGCGGTGGAGCTGGCGGAGAAGCACAGGAAGCCGGTGCTTTTGTTCGAAGCCATTCGGCTCGACTATCCCTGGGCCAGCCGTCGGCTTCATTCTTTTGTGATCCAGGGGATGCGCTCAAACCAACAACACGCGGCGAAGAGTGGTCATCTTTATGTGCCCTATGTTGAGCGGCAGCGTGGTGACGGCGCGGGGCTCATCGAAGCGTTGTCGAAGAATGCTTGTGCGGTGGTGACGGATGATTTTCCCTGCTTCTTTCTGCCCCGGATGGTCAACTCGGTTGCTCGTCGAATTCCTGTCGCGATGGAATGTGTCGACGGGAATGGGCTGCTGCCAATGCGGGCTGCGGACAGCGTCTTTCCGACCGCGTATGCATTTCGCAGGTTCCTTCAGAAGACCCTGGCAGACCATCTGTTGCGAGGTCCTGCTCCAGATCGTCTCAAGGGCGCGAGGATTCCGTCGGGGCTCAGTTTGCCGGAGTGTTTTCAGGGAAAGTGGGCGGCGGCCGACCGCGAGCTTCTTTCTGCATCTGATGCCGTGATGAGTCAGCTTCCGATCGATCAGTGCGTTCGCGAGGGCGTTCCAGCGGGAGGCGTGGATGCAGCGGAAGCGTGCCTTGGGAGATTTCTCAAACAGAATCTCACACGCTACGGAGAAGAACGCAACGATCCGGACGCGGACGTCGCAAGCGGACTCTCGCCGTACCTTCATTTCGGTCACATCTCGGTGCATCAGATCCTGCACGAGGTCGCGCGGCGAGAAAACTGGACCGTGGAAAGCCTGGGCGATGTTCGAAAGACGAAAGGCAGTCGCGAAGGCTGGTGGGGCATGTCTTCGTCGGCCGAGTCCTTCATGGATGAACTCGTAACGTGGCGAGAGCTGGGATACAACATGTGCTGGCAGCGCAAGGATTATGACCAATACGATTCATTGCCGGACTGGGCTCAGGAAACCCTGCAGGAGCATGCTGCGGATCCTCGCCCGTGGATTTATGATCTCGGGCAGCTTGCGAAGTCACAGACTCACGATGAAATCTGGAATGCGGCACAGCGACAGCTCGTCCGTGAAGGGCGCATGCACAACTACCTCCGCATGCTGTGGGGCAAGAAGATTCTGGAGTGGTCGCCATCTCCGCGTGTGGCCCTTGATGTGATGATTGAGCTCAACAACCGTTACGCACTCGACGGCCGCAACCCGAATTCGTATTCCGGGATCTTCTGGGTGCTGGGGCGGTATGACCGTCCCTGGGGGCCGGAGCGACCGATCTTCGGCAAAATCCGCTACATGACCTCCGACAACACCGCTCGAAAGCTCAACCTGAGCAATTACCTGAAAACCTATGGTCCTTCACCGGATGAGGATGATTTTCGTCTGGTATCACGAAAGCGCACTGCGGCTCGGCGATGACCGCCCGTGCCGTTTGAAGTTCTGCTGACCGATTGCTGTCGCTGCCGACCGGCAGAAAGCCGCACTTGAATGGCAGTGTCGGGTTGTCATTCCGAAGTCTGCGCGCGTCTTGAGGGGATTCCGGAAATTCTTGGTCCGGAGTTCATGCCGAATGGTTGAAGTGACGATCGAAACGATAACGCCAGCCTGCGCGCGGGCTCGTTGAGTTCTAATGGACGCGTTGACACTTCATCTGAGAGCGTAGCGGTGCAAGAGATCATGCCACTTTTGCCGGGAGACACCGTCGCCTGTCTGCGACTGGCGGATGACTCTCGTCGTTTTCCGTTTCGTCCGCTCGCTCCCGGTCTGTTTCTGATTGGAAGCGGACCATCCTGTGATCTGCGGCTGGGCGAAGCGGGAATCCCCGCCATCCACTCGGTCATTGATGTCAGCAAAGATGCTGCAAAGATCTTCCGAATCGCGAGTCAGCCCGAACTGGTGATCAACGGAGAAGCCGTTGAATCCGCAAAGTTACATGGTGGAGATCTGATCGAGGTCGGAGTTTTTCGGGCGGCATGGCAGCCGGTGCAGGAAGCGTTCACCGTGGTGTCTGCCGACGATGTCGAACCAGCCGCCTCGTCGCTTTCGGTCGAAGAGTTGCTGGCGAAGCTTGAAGACGACATGGCGCTGGTGGAGTCGATTCCTGCAGACCGCAGCAAACTGCGCGAACTCCTGGAAGCCGCTCAAAAAGCCGTCGAAGCTCAGCCCTTCAACGAGACAATTCGATTTGCCGACTACGCCGCACGTCGCAGCACCGGAGTTGCGGAAGAGCAGCCTCTGGAGCTGGTGCTGGCCAGAATCTCCGCCCAGGACAAGCGATTGGACGAGATCTGTCAGGTTCTGGAAGAGGTCGTCCGTCAGCAGCAGCTGATTGCGACCGCCCTCCAGTGCATTGCCGACCAGCTGGATTCTGGTGAACAACAGTCGAATGGTTCGGTTCGGCGCGCCAGCGCGTAGACGTTTCGCAAACGCAGCACTTGTGAATGCCGCATTGTCGTGCTGAATTGCTGACGAGGCACTTGCGGTCGCCATCCAGCAGAGGCGGCCAGAACGGCCGTTCGCGTGGTTTGAGTCAACTTTGCGACATGCGCCTGAAGTGGGGCTAAGTCAAGAGGGGAGAATCAGGAACTTTCCCGCTAGAAGTTCGCAGGACTTTCGGCCTTTACGTCGATTGACAGAGGACCAGAGTTCCCCCTACAAGAACGGAACTGGAAACGGAGCGAAAGGTCTCGATTGATTTTTTCGAAGTGGCCTCGAACAATACAGTGCTCCGTGTTGGCCGGCGTTTTGTTCTAGGATTTTCCGGAGGTTTTAATGTCAGTTAAGAGTGCAGTTCGAGTGTTCGTTTCCGCTGCAGTCGTTGCAGCTCTGTTCGTCGTTTCAGGTTCAGAAGCTGTTGCTCGTCCAAAGTACAAGGACGCAATGAACGCTGCTTATCCTGATCTGGCCAAGAAGCACGGAACCGACGGCAAGCTGACCTGTGCAGTTTGTCACCCAAAGAATGACAAGAAGATTCGCAACAACTACGGCAAAGACTTCGGCAAGCACCTGTCCAAGAAGAACGAGACGGACGAAGCGAAGCTGAAGGAAGCTCTGACCGCCACTGAAAAGGACAAGAGCGCCACTGAAGGCAAGACCTACGGTGACCTGATCACCGCTGGTGAGCTGCCAGGAACCAGCGAAGAAGCGAAGTAATTCGCGTTTCTTCGGCTGATTGCATCAAGAAGGCCCCGCAAGTCGGGGCCTTCTTTTTTGCCTGACAGAAAACAAAGGCGAGCAGGGCGACGTCAGTCCCCTGATTGAGATTCTGCCCTTTGCGATTCATCCACACCAATGATTGCGACGAGTTCATCATCCGGCAAAAAAATGTTGGGCAGAAAAATAAAGGCGAGCGGCAGGACGTCAGTCCTCCGAGAACACACACACTCTTCCTTCCCCACCGGGTTCACCCCGGTGGAAAACGGCCTCTGCACTACCCCGTCCCCAGCACCCATCGGGTAGCACGTACGCAGTGCGTGTGCCGCAGGCGCCGGAAGCCCGAGTGTGCACGCGGCAAAACCAACGCAGCCGCAAACAGCACATTGGTCGGACAAAAAATAAGTGACCGAAAATAAGGCGAGCGGGGCGACGTCAGTCCCCTGATTGGGTTTTTGCCCTTTGCGATTCCTCGGCCCGTCAGGCGAGCGGGATGCGTCAGCTTCCCGGTACACTGCACCTACCTGCCCCGTCATTCCCGCGGATGCGGGAACCCAGCAACGCGATTCTGAAACCGCAGATTATCGCAGATAACGCAAACCGGGTTGCCTGAAATCGTCTCGCGCCGTTCTAGGTCAAAGGCCCACCCATCGGGTAGCACGTACGCAGTGCGTGTGCCGCAGGCGCCGGAAGCCTGAGTGTGCACGCCGTAAAACCAACGCAGCCGCAAACAGCACATTGGTCGGACAAAAAATAAATGACCGAAAATAAGGCGAGCGGGGCGACGTCAGTCCCCTGATTGCGTTTCTTCCGACGTATCTTCGCCCCATTGGGTGGTGTCGCTGATCCGGTTACAGCGTAGGATGCTGACATCGATTACGATAACGAGCACCGCTGCGCTGAGCACGAGCACGAGGCTGGTGTTCAGGAAGTCCGGTTGTGGTGACTGGCGACGACTTTGAGGAGATCATTTAGGGGTCACTCGGTGGGTCGACGCTCGACGGCTTGCCTTTATTTTTTGTCACTCATTTTTTGTCTGATGAATTCCATCTTCGCGTTGGCTGGTTCGGGGCGAAACGCGGGATGCGGGATGTGGCGGGGCCCTCCCCCGAACTTGCTGGCGCTCGTTCGACCCCTCCCAGACTTCGTCTGAGAGGGGAGGGTTGATTCGCGGTCATGATCGGGGGAATGATGTCGTTCCGCTTGCCTTGATCGCCGGGGATGAAGTGGTGACAACGTCGTCCCCTGTGGGTAAATTGCTCCGCCAAGGATTCGCCACCGTGATGAATCCCGCGAGATCCGCTGCTCAAATCCAGGCGAACGTGACTCCCCCTTCATCAAGATCGTCGAAGAAGTGGAAATACCGCGTTTCGATCCGACTAAGGACAGACTTCCCGGGTGGGAACACTCGTCTGCGGGACGTTGCGCGTGTGGCGGCGAGCTCGATCAGACTGTGCTCCAGGAAACGGGTAAAAGGCTCTGCACTTCCTGTGCACAGTACGTTTCTTCACCAGATCCATCACTGAATCAACTCATTTCGGTCGAGCTGGATAGGTACCTAAGACGGGCTCGTCGCAATCATATTCTGATCGTAGTTCTCACGAATTTCTCCGTTGCGGTGATAGCGATCTACTTCATCAATACACTCGATGTGAACAAGTGGCTTGTTTGGGCTTTGATGATCTCGTTTGCCGTTGCCACGCGTGTTCCGACACGGCGGTTAGCTCTTTGGCTCTCAAGGCCAAAACGCGGAGTTGGCCAATAACCACAAGATGCAGGTGCGAACCGGAAGGGGTTTGATGACAAGCGGGTGTGAATCCGGCGTGGGTAGCTCTTTGCCTTTGGCCTGGCATCGAGGGGGCAGCAAACCTGTATGAAGTCGTGAAGCCGTCATGCTGGCGACGCATTCGATGTGGTTCGTTCAGCCGCACCCGGAAAGGTCATGAGGGCGATTGGAACGATTGTTCGAAGTCCTCCCATGAAGTCCCAGTTGTGGACCACAGATCGCGGAGACGGACTCAGATGAATCGCAGGAGTGGATGCAGCTCTGCAGAGCCTACAGGTTCCTCTACGGCGGTACTGAGTTTGGGCTTGTCGTCGCAAAGGTCGGGTCGTAATCTGGTCCCGGCGGAGCATTGCATGAAGTGAGTTGCGATTCATGGACTCGCTATTGGCAAAGAATCGCAAACCCACCAAAACCACGCAGCGGAATGGCGGTGGTTCGCGTCTTGATGTAGGTACTCTTTTCCTGGCATCCGCTGGCGGCGGTCATTCGCCACGAAAGCAATGCAGATCAACTTTTCCTTGACACCTCTGGAGTTTGTTCAGCCCTGGGGCGGCACCGACCGGCCATCACACCACTGGTTTGGCTTGACGGATGGGCAATACTGGATTGACGTGGGCACTGCATCGCTGTTCGAGTACTCCACCGCAGTTCAGGAACGGTTTGGTACTCCACGATATTGTCAGTACCAGGTGTCTCGACTTCACGAAGATCTTCTGGAGATCGTTCCTGCAATACTTGACCCGGTACCAACACAGCTCATCGGTTATCTCCATGGTGAAACCAGAGATGCCTGGGACCGTACCTATCGGCGATGGTTTGATGACGGCGAAAGCGCCGCGGACAAAGATGAATTCTGGCGACTCGCGGATGCGGCCAACACCTGGATCAACAATCGTTCGCTCGACACCGGCTATCTGAGTCCTGGTACAAACATCAGGTTCTGGTCTGATGAAGCAAGTGTCTATGTTGCATGGGACAACTCCGGCCGTTTTATTGACGGGCTTCATGCGTGGCATGCATTGGCTGGCGTCCATCATGTTTCGCGTGCTGCCTTCGTCAATGAACTTCATTCTTTTCATGATCGATTGATGGCAGCAATGCAGATTCGAATTGAGCAGGTTCGTGCTGGTGCCCTGCCCAGGGAGGTTCATGTTGACCTTGATTCGCTGGCTCGAGAGCAACATCAAAGAGAGCAGGGATTTCGTGATGCCTTGACCCGCTCCCGGATACCAGCGGAGTGGAAGCAGGTCACTGAAGCCATCCGGAGTATTGAAGCAAAGTTGTAGCAGTGCCGAACAATCCTCTGCACTTGGAGCCGCGGGCCGCGAAGCACCTGGAATCAATGTCGTTTTTCACGCTTCGGGGACGGCGTTGTTCGCTGCTCAGAAACGGCGCGAGATCCTGCGAAGCCCAATCGTCGTCATCGATGTGGTTTCGAGGGTTTGCCGGGAGCGACGACAATTGTGCAGGGATCAAATTTTATGACACCACCACAGGAAACGAGGTAGCAAACAGGGAAAGCAAAAAGTATCCTGGACACAAGAGATTAGCCCTACTCACCCTGGGTTGCCGAAGGGCTGCGTACACCGTGGAACGTCAGTCGTGGCAACCGACTGGCCTTGGTCGTTCAGTGGACGGAGATTTTTCATGAGTTGGCAGTTGTCTGCGCACTGGCTCGACAAATCGGCACCGATGGGGATCAGCGAGAAGCCTATCGCTGAACTTGAGGTTGGCAGCGGCGGCGGGACATTCGATGAGCTTCTGGGATTGCCGCCCTTTGATCCGGACGCGGATTCCATTGACGGACTCGGTGCCAAAGTATCTCGCCAGAAAATAGAAGCAGCGATGCGACACTGCTGCCAAAAGCATGTCGACGGTGAATCGCAACTCTACGAGTTACAGTTCTTCCTTTCCATCCTGCTTGGATGGAAGCGGGGGGAGAAGTCAGTTTTTATTGTGCGCTGTTAGCGCCCCGACCGTGTGCTGACGCTGATGGCGATGAAAGTCGATGGTGTCTCCGAGCCGATCGCGGCGTAGGATGCTGACATCGATTACGATAACGAGCACCGCTGCGCTGAGCACGAGCACTTGTTGGTGATCCAGTTTCGGGGTTCGAGCAGGTTGCAGTTGACGATCGTTACCACATAAGGCGCACAGAGTAATCCGTTGCGCACGGAGCCGCGGCTTCTGGAAAGAACGATCATTCGTCGCGGCCCAGTGTGCGGTGCCCTTGGCCTGCAGGGTAGCATTCGAAGTGTGACACTACGGTTGTGGAAACCTCTCGCGATGCCGGCTATTCGCTGGTGGCGATCGTTATCCCGACGAAGTTGAGTCTCGCGTTCGCTTCAAGAAAGTCTCTTGCTGATGACCATCATTTGCTGCCAGATACAGATAGACCGTTTGTCGTTCATGACCGAAGAGGACATCACTGACATCTGCGCGAAGCTAGAGACCGGATGGCCAGAGACCATTTGTTATGAGGTAGGCGATGACGAGGGGCGTTACGTCAACCTTTTTTTGACAACCTTAAACCGTTCGGAAACCTGGGATCGCATTCGTTCGCAATTGATCGAATCGAAACTCCCTGGTGGCGAACTGCGCGACGCCATGATCGTCACAATCACCGGGCAGGATGGATGGGATGACTGCCTGCTCCTGCACCATTTTGATCGTGCTCAACCTCTCGATGTGCTCGAACAGAAAACGGGGTAACCAATAAGGCTTTGACTTCACGACGAGCGAGGTGAGGGCGTGGTGTCTTCGGGCCCGTCGCAGCGCTTGATGCTGACATCGATTACGATAACGAGCACCGCTGCGCTGAGCACGAGTACGAGGCTGGTGTTCAGGAAGTCCGGTTGGTGGGTTGACGCTCGACGGCTTGCCTTTATTTTTGTCACTCATTTTTTGTCTGATGAACTCAATCTTCGCGTTGCCTGGTTCGGGCCGAAACGCGGGATGCGGCAGTGCCCTCCCCCGAACTTGCTGGCGCTCGTTCGACCCCTCCCAGACTTCGTCTGAGAGGGGAGGGTTCATTCGCGGTTCGGTGAAAGCGATGTTGCATCGGATCATCGGTATGCTGACTCGGATGGCGATGAAAGTCGATGGTGTCGCTGAGCCCGTCGAAGCGCTTGATGCTGACATCGATTACGATAACGAGCACCGCTGCGCTGAGGACGAGCACGAGGCTGGTGTTCAGGAAGTCCGGTTGGTGGGTTGACGCTCGACGGCTTGCCTTTATTTTTTGTCACTCATTTTTTGTCTGATGAACTCAATCTTCGCGTTGGCTGGTTCGGGGCGAAACACGGGATGCGGCGGGGCCCTCCCCCGAACTTGCTGGCGCTCGTTCGACCCCTCCCAGACTTCGTCTGAGAGGGGAGGGTTGATTCGCGGTTCGGTGAAAGCGATGTTGCATCGGATCATCGCTATGCTGACTCGGATGGCGATGAAATTCGATGGTATCGCTGAGCCCGTCGCAGCGCTTGATGCTGACATCGAGTACGATAACGAGCACCGCTGCGCTGAGCACGAGCACGAGGCTGGTGTTCAGGAAGTCCGGTTGGTGGGTTGACGCTCGACGGCTTGCCTTTATTTTTTGTCACTCATTTTTTGTCTGATGAATTCCATCTTCGCGTCGGCTGGTTCGGGGCGAAACACGGGATGCGGGATGCGGCGGGGCCCTCCCCCGAACTTGCTGGCGCTCGTTCGACCCCTCCCAGACTTCGTCCGGGAGGGGAGGGTTGATTCGCGGTTATGATCGGGGGAATGATGTCGTTCCGCTTGCCTTGATCGACGTGGGGATGAAGTGGTGACAACGCCGTCTCCTGTGGGTAGATTGCACGGCCAGAGGATTCGCCACGGTGATGAATCCTGCAAGGGCCCGCACCGCTCACAAAGCGGGACGGTTCAATGCACGATCTATGAGTCGGCTAATCGTCGGACGGATCGGTCGCAATTCGTTCTGGCTCGACAAGTGGCGCATGTGGAAAATGACGGTGGTCAATCGGGGAATAACAACGGTTTCGCTCTTAGCAATTGCTGCCCAATTGACAGCAATTCGTGGTCTTGATTTTGGGCAGATTCTTCTGTTCGTTGTCCCCGTACTCTTTGCCATGTTGTTCTCCAATAGCACCCCGGTCACTCGAGGCGTAATCCTTGCCCGCGTTTTTCTGTCTCTCATTGCATTCGGCCTGTTCATTTCCAGGCTGCCATGGTTGTTCCCTGACTTAGGTGGTGTCGACCCCAGGTTGCCACGCGAGAGCGATCGGGTTCTTACCTGGTATTGTGCCACGTATCTTTTGTTTTGCACTTTTCTCATCCCGTTGCACCTGTTCACGCACACGCTGAATCAGCATCGATTGGGAATGCGGCCTCAGTTCTCGCGTCCAACGTGCTATCTTGGACTTTCTACCGCACTTCTACTTGGGCCTGGAATGATCTGGGTCATGATACGGTTTCTGCATGTTTGGCCGATTGTTTAATCGCTCAAGGGCACTACGAAAAAATGAACGTGCCGACTGCAGTTGTTTTGATCACAAACGGGTGTGACTCCCGTCTGGGTAACTCGCCCTGCGGCTACCTTCAGTAGTTTTTCTTTCAAGAAGATCACAATGACACCATCCGCGAAAAAGAAACTCATAGCCGCAAATGCCGCCATTTGGGCTGCGGCAACATTGCTCTCCTTCATCCTGCCAATGGTCGCGGCGTCAGTGTCCGATGGCCCCGCAGGATTCCTCAAGATGGTCGTTCAAACGGGGCCGTTGTTGCTGGGTCTTTTTGTATCCACTGCCGTGATCAACAAGGCAATCGGTTAACCAATGGACTGACCGTTCGCCCTATATTCTGTCCGTCATTCTTTGTCGGACCAATGGGCTCATTGCGGCTGCGTTGGTTTTGCGGCGTGCACACATGGGCTTCCGGCGCCTGCGGCACACGCACTGCGTACGTGCTACCCGATGAGTGCTCGGGAATGACGGCCGATTCGAGGAAGTCGCAATCAGGGGACTGACGTCGCCCCGTTCGCCTTATTTTCTGTCCCTCATTTTTTGTCAGACTAATGGGCTCATTGCGGCTGCGCTGGTTTTTGCGGCGTGCACACGTGGGCTTCCGGCGCCTGCGGCGCACACACTTCGTACGTGCTACCCGATGAGTGCTCGGGAATGACGACCGATGCGAGGAAGTCGCAATCAGGGGACTGACGTCGCCCCGTTCGCCTTATTTTGTGTCCGTCATCTTTTGTCGGACTCATGGGCTCATTGCGGCTGCGCTGGTTTTGCAGCGTGCACACTTGGGCTTCCGGCGCTTGCGGCGCACGCACTTCGTACGTGCTACCCGAGGAGACTGGGGTTCTCTCCGGCGGGAATGGCGGGATGGCGATCTTCGCCTTTTTCAACAGGTTGTTAGGCCAATCCGTGAGAGAACCGAGAAAAACCGCTGGTTTCTCGATTGAATACTGCATTTTGGCCCGCTAATCTCCCCGATTCGCAAATTTTCGCCAGAGATTTCGCTCTGGTTGGATGGCTGCAAAGCGGGTTTGTTGTGTTCTGAATGATGTGAACACAGGTGTTTTGCCGAAAAAGGCCCTGTTCCGGGTCAGATTTGGTCGGCAAAACTTCCGACAAGCTTGCTTCGCGGGACAGGACTACCTCCAGGAATAGTGGATTGCCATGAGTACTCTCAAGAAGAACAAACGAATCAAGCGAGCAGCTCTGCTGGAAACTTACGGAGATCTGAAGCCTGGTCGTGGTAACAAGAAGGTCGAACGCGGTAAGGCGAAGTACCTCGGCGGTAACGGTCGAAAGACGACCGGAATCACCAAGCGAACCTACCGACGAAACCTGAAAAAGATTCAGGTCATCGAAGACGGTGCTGTGGTAACTCGCAAGGTTCCGGTCCGCATGATTCGATCTGGGTTGATCACCAAGCCAGTTGTTCAGGATCCGTTTGCACTGCCAGAACACAACTAAGCCCACACCGCCCTGCCCTGTTGAAGGGGCGGAAGAGTGTGAGGGTCAGAATTCAAAGAGCCCGCGTCCATGACGCGGGCTTTTTTGCTTTCGAGTTGTTGTTTGCTTCGCGAACAGAACGAGTGGCACTTCCGCATGCACTTCGCGGCGCCTGGTTCGGCGGAGCGGACCGCGACGATGGTTCAGTTCTGCGAATCATCGGAACAGAGAGTACGTCGCTGGTTGATAAGAGGTATTCCGACCATAGGATGCGAGTGTCGAGGCGAGAATTTTCCAGGGTGCTGGCGACGACGTTTCAGGATGGTTGAGTCCTGTATCTCAGCCACTAGTCATGCAGAGCGCTTCGACCTTCGAATCAACGTGTTGAACTTGCACAGCGAGTGACAGAATGCCGACCGCGGAACAACTGAACCTTCTGGTATCGAACGTTGTGGAGCCATTCACCGAGAAGCCGCTTGGTGAGCTTCGGATGATTCGCGACACGTTTGTGAACGGCAATGATGCGCGGGTTAGAATCGAACTGCCAACTCCGGCCTATCCGGACTCGAAGAGGCTGGAAGAACTGATTCGCCAGCGAATCAAGTTTGCAGCTCCGGAACTGGAGCCTCGCATTGAAATCCATTCCACCGTTCGCGGTAAAGATACTGGCGGGCGAATCGGTCTGAACATTCACAACATCATCGCTGTTGGCAGCGGCAAAGGTGGTGTCGGCAAAAGCACTGTGGCCGCCTCACTCGCGTGTGGTCTTCACTCGTTCGGTTGCCGAGTGGGCTTGATGGATGCGGACGTCTACGGTCCCAGCATTCCTCATATGATGAACGCGGAAGGCAAGCCAGCAGCCACAGAGCTGCAGGATGAACAGGGCAACCGCGTCATGCGCATTGATCCGATCGATGCGGGCGGCGTCAAGCTGATGTCGATGGGATTCTTTATTGAGCAGGGACAGTCAGTCGTTTGGCGAGGACCGATGCTGCACAAAGCGCTGACGCAGTTCCTGAAGGATACTGCGTGGGGAGAACTCGACTACCTGATCATCGACCTGCCACCTGGAACTGGCGACGTGTCGCTGACGCTGGCTCAGCAGGTTGGACTGGCTGGCGCGGTCGTGGTGTGTACTCCACAGCAGGTTGCGCTGCTGGACGCAATCAAAGCGGTTGACATGTACCAGAAGGTCAATGTTCCGATCCTTGGCTTTGTGGAAAACATGACGGGCGAGATCTTCGGCCGCGGAGGCGTGCAGAAGGTGGCTCAGGAGCTGCGGATTCCGTTCCTTGGCGAGATTCCGCTGAACGCTGCGATTCGCGAATTCAGCGATCGTGGCCAGGTCATGAAGATGCTGATGGAAGAAAACTCAGCGCGTGAAAGTCTTCGGACTGTCTGCCAGAATGTGGCAATGCAGGTCTTCAGGGAAATCGTGAAATCACCAACGGGACCGGTTCTTGAGATTCTGTGATGTCGATTCGGTTGAGTCGACGGATGTCTGTTTGCGGGCGGCGAGATGATGAATTCTACTCTGGCAGAGATCTTTGAAGAGTTCGCCGATCTTGACCGTGAAGATCAGTCTCAGTTTCTTCTGGAACTGGGTGATGAACTGCCTAAGTTTCCGTCGGAACAGAAGACGGAAGAGAATCGTGTTCACGGCTGTCAGAGCCAGGTTTGGCTGATCACTGACGTGACTGGTTCTGGCGATGAGGCCTCCTTTGAAATTCTGGCCGACAGTGATTCGAACATCGTTCGAGGTCTGATTGCAATTTTGCAGGCGGCGTACAACGGCAAGACGGCCGCGGAGATTCTGAAGTACGACATCCAGGGTGTCTTCCGTCAGCTGAATTTGCAGCAGCACATTTCTCCTCAGCGCAGAAATGGGCTGAAGGGAATGGTGGATCGGATCACGACGCTGGCTCGGAAGCACGCGGTTTCCGTAACTCAGACGCTGAGCGTGACACCGGTTGTTGCCGCACCGACAGTTCGAAAGCCGTTTGATGTTCAGGCAGTGCGCAGTCAGTTTCCTATATTGAACCGACCGCTGGCGAGTGGCAGTCTGCCCGTTTACCTTGATAGCGGCGCGTCGGCTCAGAAGCCGCGTGTTGTGATCGAGAAGGAACGCGAAGTCGAAGAGCGCTACTTCGCGAATGCTCACCGTGGCACTTATCAGTTTGGGCTACGGATCGATGAAGAGTTCGAGGGATCACGATCGCTGATTGCTCGGTTCATTGGAGCCAGTGATGACAGTTCGGTGGTGTTTGTGCCGGGCACCACGATTGGTTTGAACATGATTGCCTTTGGCTGGGGACGCAAGTTCCTTCGGTCGGGCGATGAAATCCTGACGACGGTCATGGAGCATCATGCGAATTTTGTTCCCTGGCAACAGTTGTCGAAGCAGACCGGAGCAAGTCTGCGATTGATCCCGATGACCGACGATGGGCGGCTTGACCTGAGTCGTCTGGGTGAAGTCCTGACGAAGAGGACGAAGATAGTCGCCGTCACAGCGATGTCGAACATGCTGGGCACAATCAATCCGATCAGGCAGATTGTCCAGGCAGCGCGGGAGGTGGGAGCCTGTGTCGTTGTCGATGCGGCTCAGAGTGTGCCACATCTGCCGACGAATGTTGTCGAGGATGATATCGATTTTCTGGTCTTCAGTGGTCACAAGATTTATGGGCCAACGGGCGTTGGCGTGCTGTATGGCAAGCCCAGTCGACTGGAAGAAATGGATCCGATTCACTTTGGCGGACACATGATTTCCGAAGTGAAGATTGAAGAGTCCACCTGGTCCGCGCCGCCGGCGAAGTTTGAAGCGGGAACGATGCCGATCGTTCAGGCGATTGCACTCGGCGCGGCGATTCGGTGGGTGGATGAGATCGGGCTGGAGGCCATTCATCGCCATGAAGAGACTCTGACGTCGATGCTGATGGATCGTCTGGCCCCAATGCCGGGTATGAAAATCTTTGGCCCAGCGCTGGAGCACCGTGGTGGGATCGTGAGTTTTCGGATTGACGGAATTCACCCCGAAGACCTGGCCGCGATTCTCGACCAGCATGGCGTGTTCACTCGTCATGGCCATCATTGCACAATGCCACTCCACACCGCCCTTGGAGTTTCCGCGACAACTCGCGTGAGCCTTGCGGCTTATAACAACGCCGACGACGTAGAGGCCTTCCTGTCTGCCCTGCATGCGGCTCAATCCTTGTCGCGATCTCGCAAACACTGACGCGCCGAGCAAATCTGTGTTTGTTGCCGCAAGCTGAACCTTCTGTCGCCCATCAAAAATCGGGAATCGCGGCAGAAACACTGGAGCGGCTTGCGATCCCCCTGGGGGGACTGAAGAATTGTGGGAACGGTTTTCATCGTTTCCCCGCATTCAAAGAGGCTGGAATTTATGGACGTCAGGCGATTTGTGAAGACGGCGTTGTGTATGACCATTGGCATGGCAATGGCGCCGGAATTGTGTGCTCAGGATCCGGGAGGGCTTGGAAGTGCTTCGGTCAACATTGGCGGTGCGACTCCACCACCGGCACTTCCCAATTGCCCCATGGCAAACCTGGGCCAAATGAACGGGATTTTCATCTATCTCACATCGGACTGCGCCAACACAACGGGGTATGGAAGTTCGCCGGAAGAGATTCCAGTACCTCAGTGTCAGCCGGGTGGAACCTGTGGAAGGCCGATCGTACGACTTGGTCTTCCAGCGAGCCAGTATATGGTCGCCCTCTATCAGCCTCCGGGAGCAACGGCGGCAGAGATTGCAAAGTGGGTTCAGGAACTTCAGGGGCAAAAGGCTGCTGTGGAAAAGGGAATCAACGGCCGTACGAAGGGAGACAGTCGTCGGGATCAGCTGGAGAGCCAGCTGTCGCTGATCAATCAAACTCTGGCGAAGTTGAATTCAACGGATCCAGCTTCGGCCAAGCGGCAGGCTTACGACCAGAACAAGGCGACAATGGATGCTTACGCAAAGTCATTTCGACAAGTTGGCCTCGTATCACCGAATACTCAGCGAATCGGTCTTCTGGATGCAAAGTCAAAGCAGGTGCTGAAGACGGCTGCTGACACCAATTATTCGACGGCCAATGTCAATGCGGCTCAGTTTCGAGTCAACGCGAAGAAGAGCAAGGTGGTGAAAGTCACGACAGCGGCTAATCAATTTGCCTATTTCCAGTGCTTCGACGTTCTGGTGGAAGTTCCCGGTAACCCCTCCATCACGACTCTGAAGCTGGGAGTTCAGGTGAAGCCGGATGGAATTTCGAACGCGGAAAATGCGGAGTTTTCAGAACGCGGGAACTTTGCTCATCGCGTGCTCGATGGATCGGGCAATCCGTATCTGGTCAACAGCATCGACTCGCTTGAACCAAAATAGGTTCTGCTGACGAATGATGTGGCCAGGCTGGAATCAATGAAAAGGCCGTGCTTGTGGGCACGGCCTTTTTTGCTGGTTGAAAGCGTCTGCTACTGCGGATCACTGGTCTTGATGAATTGTGGTTTCACACTGCGAGCACAGCGGAATCCGATTTCGCTGTCAGCCGTATGGGTGATCCAGCCGGATCGATAGCGAGTCCCATTG
>JAEUII010000105.1 GCA_016795145.1 Planctomycetaceae bacterium | reverse complement strand
AAACATTCCATAAATTTGCAAGAGACTTTGCTCAACGAGCCGGCATTCCATTCAGGGAACCCAGAGAAGATCGCGACAAAGCGAATTTTTGGAGCAACGACGCAGCCGAAATTCTCCTTCAGTCCCTGGCAGTTTATCCAGACGAACGATACGACGCTGTGATTGTGGATGAGGCTCAGGACTTCGACCCTGTATGGTGGCTGCCTGTAGAGGCTATGCTCCGCGATAAGAATCAGGGAATCCTCTATGTCTTCTACGATCCAAATCAGCAGATTTACGGAAAGGGCCCTGCTGCGGAACTTGGGCTCAAATCGACATCATTGAAATACAATTGCCGAAACACACAGAAGATCGCTGAGTACAGTTGCGAATTCGTCGACATCGAGGCTGTCATCAAACCCGGGACACCAGCGGGAACAGATGTCCTCACGCGGTCCTGTTCAACGGAACCGGAAATGGTGGACACCGTTCGCAAGCTCCTGCACGAAATCATCGCCGTGAACAAAGTTGCTACAGATCGTGTGGTGGTGCTCACAACAATGAGCCAACGATTCAGCCCCGTATTCAAAGCCGGCAAACTGGGGAACTTCTCGCTTGTTGGTTTGGAGAATCAACCGAATGCCCATGAAGTCCGATTCTCAACACTGCATCGTTACAAAGGGCTGGAAGCAGACGTCGTCATTCTTTGCGACGTCCAGCCAAACGCCGCAGACAGCACCCCCATGCACCTCTACGTCGCCACATCCCGGGCCCGCCACCTGCTTGCTGTGTGCAGGTACACTGGAAAATCTAGTTAGTGGTTACGTAGGCAGATCGCGTTTTAAGGAATGGCCTTGTACTTTCCGTCGCGTACGAACGACTCGATGTTCTTCAGGATCCCTCTCAGAAACAGAATGGTTTCATCCTTCATTCGCACCAAGTCCCCAGCTGTGACTTCGCCACCGCACTCAACGAAAGCCTGATCCCCGTGGGCCAGTGCATTTCGCTTTTTCATAACCGTAGTGAGTGCAGCACCGCCAGACGCCGCTGGATCAGTCCTTGAATCAACGCCGTGTTGCTGACATACAAAACGGATCGTCTCAGCGTCAAGGTTTCCCGAGAAAGGAAGTTTACTCCGACTCAGTCTTGCTGTCTCGTTTGTAACTATCTCATTGACCAACTGATTCGTGATCCCCATATACACTTTCGGAGACCCATCAAATGTCTTCACACTGCGATTGGCCTGCATGATCCACTGCGTTCGCAATTCCAGAGACAATTTTGCGCCGTTCAACCCTTCAACAGCGATGGCTTCAAACAACAGTTGGAATCCACGCCGAACAAATGCCTCGACCAAATTGTACAGCACAAGATAGGCAGCCCCTTTGATCATTTTGCTCCAGTCACCTGGAATTGGTGTGCCAATAGGAAGTTGCTGAGGTCCAACGCCTGCTTGAATGCACAGCTCTTCGTTCTCTGCACTGACCAAGAGCTGAAAAAAAAGCTCTACCTCGTTGACTCGATCCTCGAAGTCCAACATCAATACAGAAGGCATCACAGATTCCCCAAAAGGCAATCGCGAACATATTCGATTCTGTTGGCCAAGCGAATGGGGGAGTTACTGGCATGTGTTGTCGTTTGTAATTTGAAGGCCTCCGATTCAATCCATTCAACAACCGGAGATGGAATCAATCCTCTGTCTTCCCGCAAGGCAAGATTGACTCCAACAGAAAGCGCCTCAAACCGAACGCGAGGTGTTGTTTTTGCGGTCGGTGATTTTGCGAATCCGTAGGGGAAAAACTTGCCAACAAAATCTAGCATCTTCTTGAATTCCGAAGTGAAGCGAGCTTGCGGGAACGACGTGCGGTGGTCCTTCACAAACGCGTCCAGAAATCCGTCAACATTATGGATGAACTCCTGGTATCGTTCAGAGTAGGCAAAGAATCGAGTGACTAATTCCAGAGGTTCTTTGCGCTTCGCCATTCCTTTCGAAACAGGACAAAGCGATATGAACTTTCGATTCTTGGAACAAGTTTCGAGGAACCGCATGAATTTCCCTTCAAGCGCCCCCCTTCGACGTTCGCTCGGGGTCAATACGCGGCCAGATTTGTTGATTCGATTGAAAAGCTCTCTGCGATTCTCGTCCGACGTTTCCTGGTCGAGTATTACAAGCCGAAGTGCGCGGCTCACAAATTTGTTTCGTTGCGACTCCGGGACTTCTGAGAAAATAAAACCATTTAATTTTGTAAGTTGTTTCAGATCTCGCAGCTTAAGATCATCATCGAGAAATGCGGCGAGCGTCTGGATACGCTGCGCACCATCAACGATTTCAAACGTGCCGTCTGCGTCTTCAGCCAAGAACATCATCGGAATTGGCAGCCCCATGAATACCGACTCAATGAACTGGCTTTGTTCACTTTCGTTCCAGACAAACTCACGCTGATAGGGTGGAATGAAGAAACTGTCAGCGTGAAATCGATTCACAATCGTTTCCACTGGGAAGTCCCGAGTATCAAAGCGAATGTCTCTCTGGATTTGCCTGATTTGCAATTCAGCTGCGGCGATTCGCGGAGAATTCATCGCTACAACTGGATGCTTTTTTACGGTTCGTGGCATTTATCAGAATCCTCAAAGCTGGCTGCATGTATCAACTCGCACACTGGTGCACAAAGGCAGCTCAGCGATTATGGTAATCGATTCCACAGGAAAACAGCGCAAATTTGGAGGTTTCAAGGGAGATTCACGCTCCGGATACTGTTGTTGAAGGGAGCAATTCCGGAAGTTCGTGCGACTTCGCGCTCTCTGTCTGCTCGACATGGGAATTTGCTTCACGCAAGCAGTTTTCATTTTCCAAATGTCTCAAACCGTGTTCGAAGAGGGTTGGTTTCACACCACTAGACCCCGGTGTCGAATCCATTTCGACCCCGGGGTTATTTTTTGCGCTGTAGTGGATCTTGCTAAAGATCCCTGAGTCTCAGCCCCGTTCGCAATGTGCCTCGATTCTCCAACGGTAGATGCCGCCACGGGGTGTCGGTCCCCACCGGCGTCAGCCTGCCATGATCTCGTTACCGCCGATGAACGCAGATTGACGCGGATAGAAGACGCATCTGACAAAAAACAAGGCGAGCGGGGCGACGTCAGTCTCCTGATTGCGATTCTGCTGCTCTGGCAAAAAGATGTTGGGCAAAAATATGGCGAGCGGTGCGGTATCAACCCACCGGTACGCGCACAATTCCTGCTTCCGTCACTTGTCGTTCCATTCGGCCAACGCCCTCGTTCCCCAACATTGCCCCTCGGCCCGTCATTCCCGCGCATGCGGGAACTGCGGGAACCCAGCAATGTGATCTTGAAACCGCGAATACACGCGAATAGGGCAAAGCAAATCGGGTCAAATGATCTCGCGAGTTTCCGGGCCCGCCTGAGCATTAGCGTCGCCCCCGGGTACGAAGTGCGTGTGCCGCAGGCGCCGGAAGCCCACGTTTGCACGCAGCCTGGTCAGCTCAACCACCGCGTCAGTCCGCCGCATTCATCATCATCGCCAGTGACTAAGACCAAATTGCATTTTGCGGTGATGCGACCCTCAGGCTACGAACTTGCCACGACTGATGCTCGGATCGACGAGTCTCCGTCTTTCTATTTGCTTCCCTCGTCTGTAGACTGGACCGCTGGATCAGTCGATGATTTCAATGCCTTTTCGGACGTCGTTACGTGTCAGTCGTTCAACAAAAATATGAGGAATTGATTGATGCGATGCCCGTCCACGTCAAGGTCGCACGTGCGGCGCAAATGTTCCAATGGTCCCGCGACTGGATCATGCGACAGGTACTGGCCGAGAAAGGCCCGATGTCTGAAGAGAGGCTCAGGCTTGAAGTCGCCTTGAAGATGTACGGCGGTGAGGAGTCAGTACGACAACTCATTGAGAAAGCCCTCTCTCATGTTTCCGATTGAAGCGTTTCGCGGAACCGTCGAGCGGTTCATAGGGATCCTCAAATCGCTCGAGATTCGTCATCACCTGACTGGCGGAGTCGTCAGTGTCGTTTGGGGTGAACCCAGAATGACGCAGGATATTGATATCGTGATTGATCGCGTTGCCGCGATCGCGAACATTGAGCGGTTGCTGAATGAGATTCAATCTGCCGGTTACTTCGGTGATGACCAGGGTATTCGGAATGCGATTCACAGCGGTAAGCCGTTTCAATTGCTTGATCCGGTCGCGGTTCTGAAGCTGGACGTGTATCCTCGCGAACTCGTACCGGGCGAATTGAGTCGTTCTGTTCTGGCAGAGGTGTTTCCGGGGAGCTCAATCGCTATTGTTTCCCGCCTCGATGCCGCTCTGTCGAAACTCATCTGGATCAGGCGAGGCAGCCACAAAAGTCGGCACGATCTTCGCCAGATCGTGCGCCGACTTTCGAAAGAAGAGAATGACATTCTTCGCACGCAAGCCCTTCAACTGGACCTCGCAGATCTGCTCGATTCGGTCCTTGCGGAATCCGACGAAGTCTCCGAGTGAATCCACTGACGAGGCACCGTTCCACGTCCCGCTTTCCGTCGGTCTTCCGGGCCCGCGCCTTCCCCGGCGAGCGGTGCGGTGTCAACCCATCGGTACACCTGCGATCTCTTCTTCCGTCACTTGTCGTTTCTTTCGGCCAACTCCCTCGTTCTTGATTATCGCCCTTTGGTCCGCCATTCCAGCGCGGGTTGGAACCGCTGGAACCCGGCAACATGATTTTGGAACCGCGAATGGACGCGAATTCACGCGAATAAGGCAAAGCAAACCTGTTCACGCTTCCGTCGGTGCCGCACCGGCGGAAGCAGCAATTCGCAACGCAATGTGGCTCGTGTCTCCGACGCGAGATGCCGCCACGGAGTGTCGGGCCACATTGGCGTCAGCCTGCCATGATTTGGTAACCGCGGATGAACGCAGATTGACGCGGATGGAAGCTGCATCAGACAAAAATGAGTGACAAGAATAAGGCGAGCGGGGCGACGTCAGTCCCCTGATTGCGATTTTGTTGCTCTGGCAAAAAGATGTTGGGCAAAAATATGGCGAGCGACTGGACGTCAGTCCTCAGTGACCCCCTGTGGCCTGCCCGAGGCAGCTCGTGACTGTTGGCGAATACGGGGAAAGGCTCCAGAGCAGAATGAACCCGGGGAGCACATACGCAGTCAGCAGGCCGTAGTTGTCGGACGTGCCGTCTTTCACTCGGCCAGCGTAGCACGAGGAACCCCGGGAGCGCAAGGAGGAGTGAGGATTGCCGAACCCGTTTGGCTGTGTTTTCCTCTGCGAATATTGTGAAAATACTGGGGCATTTGCACAGGCCTGTGTCATTTAGACTGACATTGCCTTGAATCAGATAAACAGCCAGAATTTTCGGGCTATCCACGGAGAACCTCATGAAAGCCTCTAAACCTCAATTGCTGCGAATCGACGTCGAAGCGGCTGCGGCGCTCATTGAATGGAAATCCGTGTTTGCTCAGGCAGTTGTTGAGGGAGCTCAGCAGCAGGCGGCAAAGACCAAGTCTTCAGGTACAGTGACGATTGCAGACTATCGCGAGGCAGCTCGTCAGGCGATTCTGACGCTTGCTGATGCAATCGAATCCGGAGCCGGTGCAGATGGCCAGCAAAAAGCTGCGTGAGACTCGTTCGAAAGGCAAACCGCGATCCGTCGATCCAAGCGTGCACGTGTAACGTGATTTCGTAACCGCAGACGAACGCAGATTGCCGCGGATGGGAGATCCATCTGACAAGAGATCAGTGACAGAAAGCAGTGCGAGCGGGGCGACGTCAGTCCCCTGATAGCGATTTTTGCTGCTCTGGCAAAATGGTTGGTAACGTGATTTTGAAACCGCGAATGGACGCGAATTCACGCGAATAAGGCAAAGCAAACCTGTTCACGCTTCCGTCGGTCCCACACCGGCGGAAGCAGCAATTCGCAACGCCCTGTCATACCATCGTTGTCAATCGATCATGCAATGTGCCTCGTGTCTCCGACGCGAGATCCCGCCACGGAGTGTCGGGCCACACAGGTATTGAAGGGCAACCGGGTATCGGAGCCGCCGACGAACTTTGCTGGACAACTTTCTGACGTGTATCATCCTGTCAAGCCGAGCGGCGATGTAAAGGTTGGTGATCGAACTCCAGGGCGAGCTGAAAACTTCGGAGGCTGATGTCTATGAACGGTTCGAAGCCACAATCTGCGTTCAGGCTGTTCTGCGGTTTGGCGGTCCTGGTCGTGCTCGCCGGATTACTGGTCAGGCAGTCGCCATGGATTCTGAGTCCCTTTGCCGACCATCGACTGGATTCGGTCCGTGAAGGTGATCGTATTCGCGTACGAAAAGTCAGCGGCGGAGTTCGGCTGGAAGTCTACTCGAAGCAGAGTTTTGCACCGGACAAGTGCCACGAAAGTCTCAGGGTCTATCTGGAATCACTGCCAGTGGTGAAATCCGCGTCGACGGAATCGCTGGTTCTGGCAGGCGCCAATGGAAATGAAGAGACGATTCTCACCGCTTCCATTCTGGATCTTCAGGAGCCTCTTCCCCCGCTGGATGCCAAAGATCCTTTTCAGCCGCCAGAGATGACAATCGACGAATCCGACTTTCAGCGGTTCGGCGAATTGTCGCTCAGCAGTCATCAGGCTCTGATTGATCAGGTCGCTGCATCCGACGGGACGGTGAGTGCCGCCCTGTTGAATTCAATCAAAGGGGAGACGCTTCAAACCGTTCAGGACGAAGTGCGGCGTTTTAGAAAACTGGAGATTGATGAATGCCTGGCGAACTCTGACGATGACGCCGACTCAAAGGCTGCCTGTCGACTTTTTCTGGACGCGTATTTTGATTTGACTTCAGGTATCAGCACGGCGATGTCAGTGGAGGCCATTGAGCAGCTTGCGAAGAACGCGCTCGCCGTGTCCGACAATCCGACAGTGCGACTTTATGCGGCGCGTCACGAATTCAATTTGGGGCACGTGCAGGAGTCACAGCGACAAGTCACGGAACTGCTCTCCATCAAGTCGGATGCCTTTGCACCAACGACGCGATTTGTGTCGCGAGCAATACAACTGTCTGCGTTTCGTCCGCCGAACGGGACGGCTTTGGGTTCCGCCCATGCCAGGGCGATTGACGACTTCATCGTCAGCAGCGGTGAATTTCAGGCCGTCTTGAAGGCTCATCCCGAAGGACTCGCATTTGCGTGGAGTGTGTATCATTCGGTTTGGCCGAATCTGGGAGACAGTGGTCGTGAGAAGCTACTGAAGTCATTGTTTGATGATAAGGACAGTGACCCGTGGCTTTGCCATAGCCTGGCCTGCTTCTGGCATTATCACGAAGGCTGGAGGATCCGTGGAAACGCCTACATCAGTGAGGTTCCGAAACAGGATCAGATGCAATTTGCAGCCCGGTTGAATCTGGCTGCGTGTCACGCACTTTCTGCGTCCGGGCTGCAACCCAGGCTCTCGTTTCCCATTGTGATGCTGGTTGAGATGGCAAGGACTGGCGCGGTGCCGATCGGGGGTACACGAGCGTGGTTTCTTCACGGTGTTAGGTCGACATTTGACGAAATTGGATTCTATGAGGCTTATCTGCTGTCACTGAGTCCCAAATGGGGAGGCAGTCACGAGCAGATGATGGCGTTTGCTGGAGCATGTGCCGGTTGCAGCCGATTTGAAACCGATGTGCCTGCGTTCGCTATGGAGTGTATTGAAGCGATTCAAAAGGACATCCGGCAGCAGGATGGCCAGTCGGCGCGGGCGGAAAATGTATGGAAGCGTCCTGAGGTTATGACGCTCATGCAGGGATTCCGAACATCGCTTCCGGTGCAATCCGCAGATCCTGCGGTTGCCGGCCACGTACATCGTGCGCTGGAACGCTGTCTGGCCATCGCGGTTCATTCAGACAGCATGCCAGAGGCTCGGGCAATCTTCGATCTTCTGGGCGACAGTGTGGAATATTCCTGGTTCAGTCACTACGAACTTCCGCCAGGACCGGACGTACGTCGCCAGGTTTACGCGGAATCCAGTCCGGCGCGAGAACTGATTGCAGAGTTTGACGCGCTGATTGCAGGCCAACAGGGGTTTGCGCGCTTCATCGCGGATCCGGCGGCGATCCGGCAAAAGCTGGAGGCGATTCGATCTGCGGATGACTCCCCGATTTCTCAGGAGTACTGTGAATCAAAAGCCGTGCTGCTGAATCGCTGGGAGCAGTTTGCGGCGGGTGCATCCGTGTCACTGCCGTTTTCGAATACTGACCAATCCTGGAATCTCTTCGCAGGCGATGGCGTACTGGAAGAAGATGCATTCCGTATCCCTGCCAATCCGGATCGAAAGCAGCCTGTCTATGCGCAGCTGGGGACGTACTTTCCGGTGCCGTTTCAATTGTCGGTGGACCTGAGTCTGGCAGCGTCCTCTGACGCAAGAAACTCGGCCGGGATTCTGGTAGCAGATGGCGAGGTCCCGCGGAACGGGAAGTCGCCACCGGGAGTATTCGTATATCTGAGTCATCCCCGTCATGCCGTCTGGTGGTCAGCTTCCGGAGGCCGCTCTAATCTGATCAGCGAACTGAGTTTGACGTCCGTGAACCGACTGCAGATCAGCGTGTACAAAGATCACTTCGAGGTAAGTGTGAACGGTGCCGTAGCCGGTACAATTCCGCGTACGTCATCGGCTGCCGATGCAGCGATTTTGCTGGGGTCTCCGGTGTTCTCCCTGACCAGCGCAGAATCGACCTTCCGAAACTGTTCGATCCAGAAGATCACGGGTACTCTGCCCTGAATCGTCGAGCGGAAGTGGTTAACAAGAGCGAATCAACCGATCAGACCAACCTGCACGTCTATCGGTGTTCTAAGTGCGATCGTTTCGAACGCCATGTGATTCTCTGATGCGGAATTGCGTTGAGGGGAACGGCTGAGGACCCTCTGCCATGCACCGGGAACGGCTGAGGGCAGCCATCCTACATTTCGACGGCGTCACTTTTCAGACTTACGATGAGTTGACCACGATCGGAACTCGCCTCCGCGAGTCAGTGAATAAAGGTTGCGGCTGTCGTGGGAGAAGAAGCTCAGATAGGGCGAGGCGAATTCCATGCGGCAGACGGGTTCCTGTGCGACGATGCTCCATAGCTCGAGGGGTTCATCGGGAGTGATGACGACGAAGTACCTGCCGTTGGGGCAGAACACCACGTCGGTCCCAATCTTTGGTTCTCGGTGAGTCGCCAGTTCTTTCCCCGATGCTGTGTCATAAAATGTGATCACGCCGCGGCTGGCGGTCACGATCTGATCGCCTGACTCACTGAAGGTCGCTGTGACTCCCTGCTGATGCGGCGTTTCGATCAGCAATTTGCCGGTCGCTGCATCCCAGAGTTTTGTCGATGGTGCCGCGGGCTTTCCATTGGCGTCGATGTAATGTGATTGCCATCCGGCGGACGCGGTCAGGATCTTTTTACCGTCCGGGCTGAAGGCCATTGAAGTAATACTGCTGGTATGGGAGAAGACATGAGTTTCTTTGCCCGTGACGACTTCCCAAAGTCTTGCCGTGTGATCTTCCGAACTGGTCAGCACGTGCGTTTCGTCCGCGCTGAAGCGTGCGTCTCGGATCGTATCCTGGTGGACCTTGAATTCTGAGACCTGCTTGCCTGTTGTTGCGTCCCAAATCCGCGCCGAAACGGGCCCTTTGGGTGAATGTGGCCACTGCTTGCCTGTGCCGGTCACGATGTATTTGCCGGAAGGACTGTACGTCAAGCAGTTCAGTCGGTCGTTTTGACATTCCATCGTTGCCAGCAGATCTCCGGTCTTTGCATCCCAGAGCTTTGCGGTTTTGTCTCTTGAAGTCGTCGCGACGGTGGAGCCATCAGGGCTGATGCCAACGCACCAGATTTGCGACGCATGTTGTCCCTTGAAGACCAGCGTCTGGTCCCCGGTTGTTAAGTCCCACATCGCCAGTTCGCCACCGTTATTCAGCGGCGCGTAAACGTTCCCGCCGTCAGGGCTGACCGCAACGGTGGGAATCGCAACCGACGGAAGTGAAAGCGATTCTCTGGCTGCACGCATCGGAATCTGAACATTGGATGCTGACGTGCTGAGGGCCACTGGAGCGTCAGTCGACCAGACCACAAGTCGAGGACTATCGTCGAGTGTGCGCATTTCCTTCACTGTGGCGATGATCCGAGTGTCGTCGCGAGAGAAGCGTACTCGGCCGGACCACTGAACTTCCATCAGTTCTTTGGCGATCGTGAAAGTCTTTGCATTCCACAACAGAACCTTTCCCGGCATCCGAACGAAAGCATTCGCGGTCTGTTTGCCGCCGGAGGGACCGCATGTAGCCAGCACGTCTCCCGTGGAATTCCAGGCGACGGAAAAGATCTCGGGGCAACCGCTGTCGACCATGTGCAGTTCCGTACCCGTCTTGATGTCCCACAGCCCGAGCTGTCCGTCAACGTAGGCAGCGGCGAGCGTCTTGCCGTCGGGGCTGAAGGCAATCTCCTGCGTCATACGCTTCGGCAGCACGTGAAGTTGCTTGCCTGTTGAGACGTCAAAGATCCGAGTTTCAAAGTTGCGGTTGCCAACCGCCAGCACTTTGCCATCGGGACTGAAAACCGGACGAACTGCACCGTAGCCATCGTGTCCCGTATCCAGCGTGTGAATGAGCTTCCCCGTTGCCGACTCGAAGACGCGCACAACGGAGTACCCGCTTCCTTCCGACTGCTCCGTGGTCACCGCTTCGCCGACAGCGAGCAGAGTGTTATCTGGGCTGAACGCAGCACTTCCCGGATCTTTACCGGCATTAAGTGACACGGTTGCTCCGGTCTTCTCATTGCGAATGATCGTCTTCTCACCTTCGAACCAGCTGGTCAGACTTTGATCCTTGCTGAAGGTCAATCCCTTCGATTGGCTGGCGTCAATCTTTCGAAGGAGCATCAGACTTTTGTCATCCACGATCGTCGTGCTGTCACGAGAGATCAGTAGCAGTTCGTTTGAGCCCGGACCATTTTCCAGGAACAGCGCGTCGTTCTTCCCGGTCGACAGCAGGCCGACCTTATCCACGTTGTCGAGCGAGATCGGCTCGGCAGTCTTCTTTGCTTCCTGAGCAAAAGCCGACAGCGTGAAGCAGACGCAAAGAGCACCTGAGAAGAGGAATCGTGAAGTCCGCATCGTCAACTCCGTGCGATTAAAGCAAGTTTGTGGCGTGACCATCATAAACAACTGGAAGCAAACTGTCGCATGGAGGCGATCTTGGGTAGGTGCCGACTGCCGGGTGGCACTGGAAGAACGTGGGACCGACATAAACAAGCCTTCGTTCTTCATGGCGAGCGGAAGGTGTCAGCCTTCCGAGTTTTGTTGGTGCATGGGCTATTCATACGCTCGCTTGTGGCGGTAATACACCTCCAGCGTCAGCAGAGCCAGCGACGTCGTGTAGATGCGGCCTCCCGAGACGTCGTGGCCACCGACGGGATCCCAGCTGCCGGTTTCGTGCCCATCTTTCTCCTGCAGAGTAATCAGCAGTTCCCTCATGGCCACATTCCATTCCTGCCACGGTTTGCCGCCGTGGTGGTGCAGCACCTGAGTAGCGTAGTACCAATAATAGAATTCGCTGTTCTCCTTGGGCGGATGTGTCATCAGGTATTGTACGCCCGCTTCGAGCCCTGGACGCTTTGTGTTCCACGAGGAGTAGATTCTGCAGAGCAGCCCTTCCGCAGTCATGGTCGGAGTCCGCGCTGACGATAAAGGCATGTAGGAATAGCCACCTCCTTTTGGGTCCGTTTGAACGCTATCCAGGTATTGGTTCAGTTTCGGAAAAACCTGTTTGGGAATCTGCAGTCCTCCCTGCTGTGCACTTCTCAGAGCGATGACTTGCCAGCCGGTGACACTGGTGTCACCAGGATCTCCGGGACTATACCGCCAGCCGCCCCCCTTGTGTTGCGCTCTGGCGATGAATTCGACGGCACGCTGCGCGGGTGTTTTGAGACTGGGATCCTTTGTCATGGCGTAGGCTTCGCAAAGTGCCATCGACCCAATTCCCTGAGCATAACCTTCGCCATGACAATGCGTGAAGGTGCCATCCTTTTGCTGGTCCTCAATCAGCCAGTCCAGACCTTTCTTCACTGTTGATTTGTACTTGCCGGTCTTGTGAGTGTATCCGGCTCCCAGAAACGGAAGCAGGCCGAATCCTGTTGCCGCGACATCGCTGTTCGCACCAGCGTCGGCACACTGTCTATCACAGTCTCCGGTATGGTTGAATTCATGGAGCGACCAGTGGCCATCTTTGTCCTGGTGTTTGGCCATCCAGCTTAGCCCCAGTTCCACGGCGGCTTCACTGCCTTCAGTTCCGCCTTCCGATGCGGCCAGTTTCTTTCTCGCTTCGGCGTTACGTCCGGAGAACATGCCTGGGGGTCGGGCGGCCACAGGTTTCCCCGGTTCCTCTTGGCCGGGATCCACCTTTCCAAGATCCTCCAGCGGAGCGATCACATACGACTCCCGCTCCGATTTCTTTTTTGCCGCAGCTGGCTCCGTTCCGCTTTCTTCGCCGTTATCACTCTGGGCCGTCTGATCTCCGTGTCCAGCGTCTTCCTTTTGCGTGAGTTCTTCTGTTTCGGAACTCTGATGATCGCCGGTTGCACTGTCTGATGCATCAGGGTCACCGTCCCTGTTGACGTCGGCAACTCCGTTTGCGTCGTTAACAGACGCTGTGCCATCTCCGGCCAGGTGACCGGTTCCCGTTCCGTTTCCGTTCCCATCTCCAGTGAGCGAATTTCCGTTCGAACCTGTTCGGAGCCAGTACATCAGAATCAGCATGCAGGCAAACAGGAGGCAGGTCATGACGCCGACCAATGTGCCCAGTGCGACGCGAGTCGGGAACCGCGGATCGCAGTTCTCACGGAGCGGCAAGTCTGATCCTGAATGGTCGATCATGATGGGCACGCCTGGTTCCGTGAACCGTCTTATTGCACTCGAATACGTTCTGTCTGATTACCGATTGACACCTTGCCGTCATCCGGAAACGGCACCAGATAGTATTCAAAGCCGGAACGAATGATCTCGTTCTTCAATGGCTCAAAATTGGTAAAAGAATCCTGGAAGACATAGATCGAAAGAAAGTGCTTACTCTTGTCGAACGTGTCCAGCCGCTCTTTGATCTCGGCGGCATTCGCGCCATCTTCGGCGATTTCGAGTCCCGCGTCAGCGATCGGTTCCAGAAAGCGGACTCCTTCATCGCCCTCCACGATGCTTGTTTCTTCTTCATTGTGGACGAAGTCCCCATTCTCATCGCGTCGAACATAAGCACAGAGTCGGCCTGCTTTCAGAAAGAACGGGATCTGCGACTTCCGTGTCTCATGCTGTCGGGGAATCTGCGACGTGCGACTGCGGAGACTGGTCTCGTTCTTCAGTTTCTGCTTCGCCAGCTTCAATCCTTCTTCCGCGTCTGCCATTAACTGAGCAAGCCGGGCCATTTCTCTGGCAGCTTCTTCAAGGTCTGCCTGAGACTCAGCGACCTTCGCGAGCTGTTCAGTTTTGCCTTTCAACTGATCGTCACTGCTTTCATCCAGAGACCGGATCGATTCCAGCAGACCCAGGCTTTCGGGGCTGGCGAACCGTCGTTCCAGATCTTCCTTCTGTCGAACAGCCTGCCGAAGTTTTGTCAGTCGTGCATCGGACTGTACGAGTTCACTTCGGAGTTTTCGCAGTTCACCTGTCGTTTCAGCGGTCGGGCTGGAGGGCTCCGCATCGCGGCTGACGTGGTTCGTGAGAATTGCAACGAGCATGGCGAGAAACAGAATTCCGCCGAAGGTGTTGCAGATCGTATCCAGCAGCAGATCGAGGCTGTCACTCGGGGCAGATTTCCGACTCATGGCGCGCCGGCTCCTGTTTTGGCATCGATCGCTGTCTGATCGGAGCGCATGAGGTCATAACCGATTTCAAACTGCTGTTGCTGCAGCGCCTGTCTGACGATGGAAAATGCACTGATGCTGGAAGGCTTGACCAGAAGCACGAAGTACATGGAATCTGGGTTCTGGCCCTTCACCCACTGCACGAATTCCTCCGGCGTCTGAAATGTTTCAGGAGGGCGGGATTGTCCCATCTCGGCAGCAAGGATTGAGGTTTCGTTCAGTTCCACAAGCCACGGCGTTTTTTCTGCTCCTGCGGGTCGATTGAAGATCACTCTGTTCGACTTTTGCATGGCTTCCAGCTGCTGGGCAATCTCGGCCTGTTCCTTTGTCAGGGCTTCGATCGCTTCAGGTGTGATGTCCCTGCTTTCCAACTTCTGCTGTTCTCTTCGCGCATCAATTTTTTCCTGAGTGTTCTTAAGCTTCTCCTGTTGCGACGCGAGTTCAGCGGCTGTGGCTTTCAACTGCTCCAGCCGTCTTTGAAGGGCATCGGCATCGAACCGAATTGTGGTGGTCTCGTCCAGAATTTTCTGAAGACGATCGGCTTCCCCGGAGCTTTGGCCGACAGCCTGCTGCAACATTCGCTTGACCTGGGATGACTTCTGTTCCTGAGGCGCGGCATCGGCCTTTGTCATGTTATGGACAAGTTCAACCGCCATCATCATCGTGATCAACAGGATGATCCCTGTCACGGACGTGATGATGTCCTGAAATGCGAACAGTGTAAAAGGTGCTGAGGGCCCTTTGTGTCTGCCCATGTGATGACTCGCGTCAGGGGAAAGTAAATTCTTTGACCAGTTTCGGTGGGTCACCGTGTCGCAGTGTGCCAGTGAAACTCTTTGAAGTTCCTTTGACTTTGATGGTGACCTGATACTTCGTTGGGTCAGGTCCACCCTGATTGGCGTAATTGTCGACGAAGACTCGGAACTTTCCGTTTGGCGAATGCCCTACTGGCCAGAACACATTCTCAACCGGCTTCTGTGATGCGGGTCCTCCGGCATTCATGTCCACATCGAGTTCGCCACCACATGACGAGTTGCGGTTGTTGTACCAGATCTTCTCACCTCCCGGTGTTTCCACATGAAGGTCCAGGTCATTGCCGTTGTTCCATGCCAGTGAAATTTGCACGTCACCGGACTTAGCGCCCGCCTCTCTCAGTCGATCCCCAAGGTCAGAGAACCCATCTCCGCCACCAGCGCCGGGCGGCTCGGCGGGTTGTTCAGCCGGTTGTTCGGCAGGGGCAGCTTTTGCAAGCTCCTGAACAACAAAATCACCCGACTGATTCCTGGGTGGTTTCTGGACGACGACGGGTGCTGAGGACGTCTTGCCCACGTTTTGCTTCGGCTGTTTCCTATCGGAGGATTCGGTGACCTCAGTGATTTCCTGCGACGTGTCGGATGAGCCGGCATCTGAGGTTTTGTCGGACACGCCGCTTCCCGGTCCGACGGCAGCATGTTCGCCCGATCCGTCCTGGCCGGAGACGCCATTTCCTGAACCGCCGCCACCGAGACCGCCATCACCAGGTCTCAGAGAGACAAACAGCCACAGAATGACTGCCAGCATAATGATGCCTGCGATCTGCATTCCAATCGCAATGAGGGTTGGAGCCAGGAACGTTTTGCGATGCGCCCTGGTTGGTTCCGCAGATAGTAGACTTGATACCGATTCCGTCTGCGCTGCCATGTCTGCTGGTTGACGTGCCAGTGGAGCTCGTTCGGGACTCGTCTCGTTCAGGATGGACATGGCGATCACTCTTCGTCGCGTTCGTAGACCATGATTCGGAGCTTATTCACCACATTACGAGTGCAGTACTCGGTGCACTCATCCAGAAACTCTTCTTCGTTCTTTTTCAGGAAGGCCAGCCACAGCTGAATCATCAGGGCAGCGACCAGAGCCTCCAGCGTGGTCACGAAAGCTTCCGACAGACCGGCCGTAACGTTCTGCAGCGAGGCCTTGATGGCATCCATTTCACCCGCGCCCTGCAGAACTCCTCCGAACTCGCCAATCGCGGCTGACAGACCGAGGACCGTTCCAATGAAACCAAGCACAGGGATGGCCCAGACGAAACTGTTCAGCACTGAGTAACTTGTCTCCATGGAAGATTCATCGTGACTTCCCTGTGCCCGCAGGATGTCCTCCACGTCACCGACTCGACCCAGGTTTCGCAGGTTTGAAAGAGCGATCTGAATCCGATTGAACAGGACAAAATGGCGAGGATCATCGACGGTTCGGTGAATGTTGTTCATGACGACGTCAACGGTCTTTGCCGCAAGGATAAACCCCGGACTCGACGGAACAACTCGATACTCTTCCTGAAAACACCGGCGCTGCAATGCCAGTTTACGCGACTTGATCAGCAGGGCAAAACTGGCCCATGCAGAAAGAAACACGATGGCGTACGGTGTCGGTCCCTGCTCAAGGAACATCTGAGACAGTGTGTGTTTCGGAAACATCACAAGAGGAAGGTAGAACAGCACCGACAGCAGCAGTGCAATAATCGATGACCGAAACATGTTAACACGTGTGAAACGACCGCCGCCGCCATAGAGGCGCTGTTCAATGTCCATGCGATTCCAGCAAAGCGGTGGTAACGTCTCAGGTGAATTCATGGAAATATCCGAACAGAGGTCAGGCCAGGGCGCTGATTAACAGCACGACGGCAAATAACAGACTTAGGATCAGGATCGTGTAACCGCAGCTAAGCCCAATCACAATCAGATTGCGCTCAGTCGTTGTTCCGGGGATCTTGTGAAACCGAATAATGGACAGTTGTCCGAAAATGACAGCAGCAAGGCCGAGCAAAAAGTCGACGGCCATCATTCCGATTAAGGCGATATTGTCGGACAGTACAAACGGCCCAACTCGCAGCCGCAGGACGATCGAGGCCGTACACACCAGCAACAGGATAAAACCGACTGGCCCCAGGATGACGGCAAAGACGGTCTGCCCTGCCATTGGCCTGGCATAGTTCGGATTATTGGCTGCGTGAGAAGAATCGTCGTTTAAAGGATTCCGAAGTGAGGATCTGTTTGCTGACGACTGGGAACGACGCTGATCGTCCGCTTCTATCGACTCGTCGGCATTATTTTCTATGCCGGCAGACACTGGCACGGCATTCGATTTCCTTCGTTCGAGCGAGACTGGTCTGCTGGCCTGTGGAAAAAGTTCAGGCCGAGTGGACGCGGAGGTCCACGACTTCCTGTCCAGGGAAATCTCATGCGACTTGCTGAAGCCGCCACGATTTGCCAATTCACGCAAATCATCCAGTGAATAAGGTCCTCGAACGGTCTGTCCAAGGCGAATGTAGAGTGGGTCGGACAAAACTGAACCGGGCCTTTCCGAACTAGCTTTCCAGACGGCTTCCGCACGTAGTTTGGGATCGCTGTCACTCATTCCCTATAAAGGTATACGGGGCGTCCTTCCACCAGAAATGCAGACGTGTCTGTTATCATTGGTTTTCCCTGATTCATCGTGCCAATCTGATAGAGCCGAGGTGATTCCTCGCTGGCTTTCGCAAAGACAAATAGTTGACCATTAGTTTGGTCCTCTGAAGGTTTGTCAGACAGGCAGATCCAGCCCGCTGCGGAGTGATTCAGCCACCCGACCCAGCGATATTCGCCGCCAATCTTGAGCTGGCTCACCTTTTCGCGCCAGGCTGCGATTTCCTCGGGCAGGGTGGCGGGATCTTCAAACGACTTCAGCAGCTCAGTCGCGCGGGCCGCAATTCTGATTGTCTCTTCATGGTTTGGATCAAAGGGGTCGATGTTCAGCAGTTGTTCGCTGTTCAGCTTCTCAAGCGTCTTCTCGTATCGCTGACGAATCACCGGACTGCCAGTTGATGCAGTTGTGAGAATTGTCCGCAACATAAACAAACGAAAAATGGGATGCTGACGCTGTTCGTTGAAGACTCGAACGAGCATATCCACCATCGTGCGTTCCCAGTCGAGCTCATTAATTCGGCTGAGATCGTGTGTGATATCGCGGACCAGTACCGATTCCGGCGCAGCCCAGTCGGGTTCGCTGGAGTTCCCCGGGATATTTACTTCCGATAAGGGCAGGCTGATTGCGTTCGCCTGACGCTGACGTGAAGCCGCGGTCCAGTCGGTCAGTGGAAAGTACCGAACTCTCGGTGGATCATTGAGTAGTTCAGGAGCCTTGTTCGTATAGTGGCGTTTTCCGTCCAGCGTCAAAACCATGAACAGATCTTTGAGATTTGCCTTGTCCAGCTGGTCGACAATTCCGACTTCGACCGGTGCTCCGGTTTCATCGATTCGCCCGCTGACAAAGCGAAGATAGTCGCAGATCGATTTCAGTTCATTGCGACGCGGATACGCAGGATGCGTCATTAGAAACGTTTCCGATTCTGTCAGGAACTTTCGTGCTTCCATCGGTGTCAGCGTTGTGCAGTCTCTGGAATGTTCCATCACGAAGGCGTTTTGAGTTTCCATTTGAGGCCACAGGTCGGCTTCCGTCTTCAGCAGGTTCTCGAATCTCAGCGAAAGCGGATGTTTCGGAAACTGCTTTACATAAGCATCAATGGCTTCCCGGTAGCTGGTGAGAGAACCTGCGCTGGCGGTGATTCGCTGCAACAACTGATCCTGAATCGCAAGATCATTCAACTCTGTGATTTGGGCGTCACAGCGAGCAGCCATCACTTTCGGGCCACTGGAGTCGGAGATTAGTTCCAGACTGACATCTTTTGCCTGTGATAATTCACGAAATCGCTGACGGAAACCATCCAGCAACTTTCGGTCTGCGGAGCCAGTCGCTTCGAACGTCTGATATTCGTCGACAATCTTTTGAAATTCTGCGGTGAACGCTTCGTCATTACGTTTTTGAATCTCCTGGCGGTGCTTCTCAATTTCGCTTCCAAGTCGTTCAAGCTCTTCGGCCTCTGCAGCGCTGCGAGCGTTCAATGCATCGAGCTGTGTTCTGAGGTTTGCGGCGTCCGCAAGATTATTTGCCGAAGCTATGGCCGATTCGATCGCTTTGCAGCCTTCCTGAAACCGTTCCAGTCTAGTGTCTTCATCCTGTCGTGCTCTTTCAACCGCCACCAGCATCGCCTGGATCTGCGGCACCTGCAGCATCTCAGGCTGTTCCTTCTGCAGAGTTGCCGCATAGGCTTCAGCAGCCTCCACATCATTGCGATCCAGCAAAGCGGTCAAAGCAGAAGAGTGTCCGGCGATCGCCTCTCTGATTCCACGTTCACGGAGGACGAACACTGCGACGGCCGCTGTGCCGATCACTGCCAGACAGGCGACAATCAGGCGGCGAACATACCTT
>JAEUII010000059.1 GCA_016795145.1 Planctomycetaceae bacterium | reverse complement strand
AGGCAGGTCTTCGACAGAGTTTCCTCGCCCGCTTCGAAATCCAGTCCTTCGTTGGTGATGGCAACGACTGTGAGACAGCAACCAGAGATCGCAATGCTGTCCCCGAGCGAGACTGATTCGCGTGAAAAACAAGCCGCATCGGGGTCAATCGTCAGGCGCAGGCCGACGGGAAGCGAGGCAATTCGCCTGACTGTTCCCTGTCCTTCGACAAGACCCGTAAACATCGCAAGCTTCAGTGCAACGGAACCGCACTACAGAAGAGGTGCCAAGGATCGATCAGTCCCAGAGACTGACCGGTTCATCGTTGCGGGGGGAGTCTAGCAGTTTTCCGTTCGTTTGCACGTCGTTCCTTGAACTTTCCTTTTGCCGGAATCACTGCGGTTTTGCACCAGGTGCAAACCACCGAAGCGGATTTTGGCCTTGGCCGCCCGGCTGCGACGGGCCAGAGTCTTTTCAGTCCAGATGAGGCGACACATTGACACTCGGTGCGTACACTGTCTGATTCGGCCCCAGAATTCACGGGATCTTCAAATCCCCTGCGACAAAACCGGCTGCGGAGTCATCTCGCTATCGCGACCTATGACCGTCCGTCACTCTCGGTTTGTCACCTCGTACGGAGATCAAAGTCACATGAGTTTTCGTAAGTCCATCACTACTGCTCTCGCCTTGTCCTGCCTCACTGGAGCTGTGGCCGAGGCTCAGACACCCACACCGGCTGCTCAAACGGCAAAAGGTGTTGTGTTTGTCGATACAAACCAGAACAAGAAGAGAGACGCGGGCGAGCCTGGTTTGGCGGGCGTTGGCGTTTCCAATGGCAAAGACGTTGTCGCTACAGACAGCGAGGGGCGATATTCATTGGCGGTCGATGAAGACACGATCATCTTCGTGATCAAGCCGAGCGGTTACCGCACCGTGATCGACTCACTGAACATTTCCCGCTTCTATTACATTCATAAACCGAACGGCTCCCCGAAGCTCGACTTCCCTGGCGTGGAACCAACGGGACCGCTACCCGCGGCGATTGATTTTCCGCTCGTGAAGGTTGATGAACCGTCTGCGTTTGACGTGATTTTCTTCGGTGACCCTCAGCCGCGTGACCAAAAGGAAATCGACTACATTGCTCATGATGTGGTTGAAGAACTGGTGGGAGCAAAGGCGTCGTTTGGCGTCACGCTTGGCGACATCCTGTTCGATGATCTCAGTCTGTTCGACAGCTTCAACCGGACTCTCAGTCACATCGGAGTGCCCTGGTACAACGTGATCGGAAATCATGACATCAACTATGCGTCTGAAGTCGATGAACTGAGTGACGAAACCTACGAACGCGTTTACGGGCCGCCGTATTACTCATTCAACTACGGCAACGTGCATTTCATCGCTGTTGATGACGTGCACTGGCTGAAAGACGGCGACAAGAAGATGTATCGCTCGGGGCTCAGCGAAGAGCAGCTCACGTTCATTGAGAACGACCTCAAGCTGGTTCCACAGGACAAGCTGGTCGTGGCCATGATGCACATTCCACTGGTCAAGTCGACTCCGTGGATTGAACCACGCCGTGAACGACTTCTTCGTGCACTGGAGACTCGCGAACATTGCATCTCGCTGGCCGGACATACTCATCACCATGAGCATGTGATGATGAAGAACGAAGAAGGCTGGAAAGGCAACAAGCCTCATCACCATATCATCAACGTGACGGTGTGCGGTGCGTGGTGGTCAGGAAAGCCGGACGAGACCGGGATTCCTCACACCATGTGCGCTGATGGAACACCGAACGGCTACACGATCATGCATTTCGACGGCATCAATTATCTGCTCGACTACAAGGCGGCTCGTCGAGATGACAACGAGCAGATTCGAATCACGGCTCCGGAAGTCGTTACTCTGGAAACGGCTGCGGCCACTGAATTCCGGGCGAATGCGTTCAATACGATTCCGGGGGCCAAAGTTGAGTATCAGCTGAACGATGGGCCATGGACAGTGTTGGAAAAGGTCGAGAACGAACCGGACCCGACGTTCAAAGCTCTCTATGATGAGGAACAGCCGTTTGGTGACAAGCTTGCCTGGCGAAAGCTTGCGAAGCCGATGGTGTGCCCGCATCTCTGGAAAGGCACGCTCGGCAAGGTTGAGGCGAAGGGGACGTATCGGATTCATGTGCGCGCTACCAACCCGAACGGGCAGGTTCTGGAAGGTGAACGCATCATCCGAGTGGAATAGGGGATGATCGGGTTGTCGGTTCATCCCACCCGTGGCGTCAGCGAGGGATATCGTTGTTCGCTTCTCGGCATGTGATCCCTCACTGACGTTTCGGGTCATGAGGCATCAGCAAGTTAACGTTTCGATGGTTTCGAGTGGGACTCTTGCCCCATGATTTCGAACAGGATAATGGCCCCGATGAATCGCGCTGATAGCAAAACGATGCCATGGTGCCGCTCGGCAAGTGGGACTTTCCACGGGGGTCGCTTTGGCGTTGTTGCCGTCGTTCTTTGGATTGCGGCCGTCTTGATGCCTGCGGCGTTGTCCGCAGAGCGTCATCCGATCTCAATCACTGAAGCCAGCATGTTCGTGACTCGCACCAAAGCGATCACACGCATTCAGATGTTTGCCGAAGACCTTGTCCTGTTTCAGGCTCTTGAACCTAACGACCAGGACCGCATCGCGCCCGCGGACCTGAAACGTGCGCTGGAAGATCACAAGGCGTTTTTGCTGGAGAAGTTTTCGCTGCGAGATGCGACGGGGAATCTGCTCCAGGGACAGGTCACCGACATGAAGCCGTTCGAGATCCCGGCAGACGGAATTCCTTCCGGCGAAATGATGATGCACACAGCCGTGTATGAAATTGAGCACACCTTTGCGCAGCCGCCGGAGTTTCTGACGATCCAGCAGGATATCTCGGATGAGAACTTCATCATTCCCAGTGAGATGAGTCTTCATGTGCATCAGTCAGGGACCGGCCTGAATTACACCGAACGACTTCTGCCGGGAGCTTCAACGACGATTCGCTTCGACTGGGAAAATGCGCTGGCGGACAATGCCAGCGATCAGGAATGGGAGTCATGGTTTGAGAAGCAGCGGGAGAAGACGCTCGGAATCACCAGTTACAGCAGCGTCTATTCTTTTGTGTATATCGAGCCCGCGGAAGTGCGTCATGAGATGCTGATTCCTCTGGCAACGCTGGGAACGCTGATCTCCCTGGAGCACGCGGATCCAGCATTCGTCGAAGTGGCCGAACAGGACAAGATTCGCGAGGCGATTCGCAAGTGGCTCAAGGACGAAAACCCGGTTCTGATCAATGGAACTCGCGTGCTGCCCGAGTTCGCTCGCATTGATTTCTATTCGCTGAATCTGTCGGACTTTGCGACACAGGCTGAGCCTCAGAAAGTCAGCATGGCCAGTGGGCGAGTCGGCGTCATCATGAGTTACAGGACGCCGGATGATTCTGTTCGTGACGTTTCAATGCTGTGGAATTTGTATTACTCCGGTATGAACAAGATTCCGGCAGTCGTGATTGCTTACCCGGACAAGATGGATCGCTTTGAATTCTCCAAATTCAAAACGGCCGAACAGAATACTCTGACATGGCAGTGTCCGGCAGAATCGCTGCCAGCTCCGGTGAAAAGTGTGCCAGCACCCAATCTGAATAAGCCAAGACTGTTGATCCCCGTTGGGACGATCGCGGGAATTTTGTTGGGGTGTATCGCGATCGCAATGACTCGCGGCATCGGACTCCGATCAGCGTTCGCGTCGCTGATCCTTCTGTCTGTCGTTCTGTACAAACCACTATCGATCAAGATAGAGAACCCCTTCATTCCGGCGCCGGAGCTGAGCGCCAAAGACGCAGACGAGACCTTCAGGGCTCTGCACACGGGCATGTATCGAGCACTCGATTTTGGCAGTGAAGATCGTATCTACGATGTACTCGCGGCAACGGTGGATGGACCACTTCTTGAAGATCTCTACCTGCAGCTTCGAAAGAGCCTGGAAGTGCGTGAACAGGGTGGAGCCGTCGCGCGAATTCGTGAAATCACTGTAGACTCCGGCGACCAGGTTCCTCGATCCGACACGAAGGTTGTCTGGCCGGGCTTTGAATACAAGGCCACGTGGACCGTCGCCGGAACGGTCGAACACTGGGGACATATTCACGAGCGACAGAATCAGTTCGAAGCTACGTTTACTATCGAGCCCAAAGACGGCGTCTGGAAATTCACTCGAATGGATATCGCCGGACAAAAGCAGAAGTCGGCACGAACGACGCTGCGGAAATTCTAGATCTTTATTCATCGGTCGAATGGCATTCCTGCGCACCAGGAACTGTGGAGCTGCAAATGAAACTGATTCGCCAAACCTCAGTCTTCGAGTGCCGGATGATCGTCAGTTGCTGCCTGATTGCTGTGCTGATGCACCCCGCCGTGGCACAGGACGCAACAGCACCGGCGAAGTTCGAACCGTCGGAAAACAAGTCAAACGACGAATCGGTGGAAAAGAGAATTGCTGCTATCAACGCGGAAGTCACAAAGAGCGTTGAACAGCAGCTGGCTTCATTACCAGAGATCGATGAGAAGGATCCGGAATCTGTTCAACTGCTTTCGAGCCGAGGCGACCTGCTGATGTTTCTTGCCAGGTTTGAAGAGGCGGAGCACGACTTTCAGCAAATGGCGGTGCTCAAGCCTTCCCTGGATGCAGGACACTGGAGGCTGGGGATCGCCAACTACTTTGCAGGACATCCCGATCGGGGAGCGGCTCAGTTCGAAAAGTATCACAGCTTTGACAGCGTCGACCGGGAGAACGGAATCTGGCGTTACTTCTGCCACTTCAAGTCCGAAGGGCGCGAGGCGGCTCAAAAGCAGCTGTTGCGCTATGACAAAGACGATCGTCCGCCGTTTCGCGAGGTGTATCAGCTGTTTCAGGGAACGATGACGCCTGCTGACGTGTTGAAAGCCTGCGAAGGAAAAGACGGAGACGGCAAGGACTCCCTGCGATTCTATTCACATCTCTATGTGGGCTTGAATGCATCGCTGGAGAATCAACCGGCCGAAGCGATTCGGCATTTGCAGCTGGCGACACTGAATCCGTGGCCACGAAAGGCAGGCTTTGGCCCTGAATGGATGTGGCACGTCGGCAGACTGGAACTCAACGGACTTACCACCCGGCAAAACAAGTCCGACCAGGACGGTGCAAAAGTTCAGAAGTAATCGCGACCCGATCGGCAGCGGATCTCACAGCGAGGCGTCATGGTTCGGCAGGTGGCATCTGGCTGAATCCCACATCAAGCAGCACCGTGGTTTCATCCGGTTTTGAAGTGCCAATCTGTTTGGATGTTCCAAGAATCCGGCCTCGCACAACTGCGCGATCCGGCGAGTGACTTTGATTCCAGCGGTAGACAA
>JAEUII010000024.1 GCA_016795145.1 Planctomycetaceae bacterium | reverse complement strand
CTTGTCAGGCTACTGGAGCGGGCTGTAGAGGCCGAAGGTGACGTTCTTGCCGGGGTGTTAGAAGTGGCCAAAGACGATGACCAGCACAGCTCAATCTGGCTTCTGAGTGGTGCAGCACTGGTCGGTCTGAGCTTTGGAATCATGGGCTCGGCTCTGCGAGACCGAAAGCGTGAAGGCAAAAGACGCTGCGATTTGCCAGACCTCGATCGGGTGTTCAGCGACTACGACGCGGTGGGTACGGCTGTATTGTAAGCCTGGCATGCTCATTCAGTTGCGTAACCGGATCCTCTTGATGACACTTCACACGGGAAGACACACATGAACACCAAACATCTCAATATGACAAGGCTCCCGAAGCTTGTTTGCGGCTTGCTTTGCATGCTCGCCGGAGTCGTGTGTTTTGCAAAAGGCTATTCATCTCCGAGCAATTCGACCGCCAATGTCTCAGGCGAGCGACAGGGCGTCAGCCCTCCGAGTGCTTCCAGTGCCTTGATGAATGCATACGCCGAACCTCAATTCACATCGCTGACTCCTCGTTACGTCACCAAACGCATAGCTGATCTGGAAGTTGGTGAAGAGGTCGTCGCGAAGGATCCGGAATCGGGTGAAGTCACGACGAAGCGAGTGGCGAATGTGTTTCGCAAGGTCTCGGATCATTTGCGAATCCTTCAGGTTCGCAATCCCCAGACCAACGAGTTGCAGACGATCGAGACTACGGATGACCATCCATTCTGGGTGGCTGCTATCGGCCAGTGGATCGATGCGAAGGACCTGAAACTCGGCGATCGACTCGACGATGTCGACGGCGGCACTGCGATTCTGGAATCCACAAGCCGCGAACTGCACCCCGAAGGCATCCCCGTCTTCAACTTCGAGGTCGAAGACTTCCACACCTACTTCGTCCGCGCCCACGGCTCCCGCGGCCCCCCGGTGCTCACGCACAATACGGATTGCGGCGAGTTCCTGACGGTTGTTGATGCTTCGCCACCCGGAATCAACGGTCTGCCGGGAACGGGAGTGTTTGGAGATGGGATCGGAAATGTGACGCTGTATCATTGGCCCGAGGCCGATGGCACGGGGCACATAGCGATTGGCGCCGGAGACTCTTATCTGTCAATCTCACCCTCTAGAAAATACGGCGAACAATTGAATGAGCTCACGGGCAGTATGCCGTCACAGACCGGCATACCCATTCGGTTTGATAACCGTACGAGTCCCGCCCTGCTGCACTCGCTTGCGGATGACATCACGAAATATGGAGCCCCAAGGATTCTCCATGTTCCGGGCTCAGATTCAATAGCAGCTCAGATGCAGATCGCATCAGTTTTTCAAAACCCGCTGTATCGCCTCCACGGTAACTTAGGATCCGGACAGTGCGCCATAAACTGTCTTACAACTGCAGTCGATGTGCTAGGTGCGGCCAATCCGAAACTTCGGAATTTGGCTATGCTAAAAAGTGAACATGCCTATCCCAGACAACTGGAAGAATGGCTCCAGAATCGCCTAGATCAGTTAAGAACTGGCAATCCATGAACGACGAGTCCTTTCGTTTTTCGACGCCGTGGGATCGCATCCGATTTATTGATCAGGCAGTTAAGGACTGGACGGGTGCTGACAGTCATTTGAGTGAATCAGTGGAACACGGAGCAGGACAGTTATTAGAAGTTGGACGAACACTGCCGATTATTCTTCTAGGGCTTCATCAGTCGTTCCCAGCTCGCGAAGCACTTTGGCAGAATCTGCTGCCCTTAACACGAGGCCCACTTGAGCTAACAATTAAAGATGAACCCTACTATATGATTTACCGTCGGTATATAATGGATCACGGGATCATGGAGAGACACTTGAGCATGATTGACCCACCAGTGTTCGCGGATGCGAACACTGGTGCAATCATGATGGTGGACAATTCACTGAGTGCATTCCTTGCAAAGATGTTCTTCTGTGACTCGTACTTCCCGCGAGCCAAATATTTTTTCCGGCGAGCAGAAGAAGACCTGTTCGATGTTGTGTCGAGACTCCAGGAGCGACTCTTTCAGTACCCATTTTCACCAATGCTGAATTCGTCTGAGCCGTGTTGGGTATTCCATGGAGATGATTTGGTGATCGATATCGCCGATGTTCGCGTAACGGCAGCGTGTCGATCAGAGCAGGGTTGCCGACTGATGGACTCCTTGCAGTTGAGACTCCTGCCACGATCCGCGAGAACATGGTAGAGTCATCTTTCGCTTTGGATCGGAAGGCACGGGATTGGTGAATCGTTTGATCAGTGTGCAAGACCTGTGGAATTCTTTCGGAAATATACTTTCATGAACTTCACTGGTACCAATCGGAATCAACTGCGAGCACTTTTCTTCGCAGTGCTTTGCCTCATGGGCGGGCTGATGTGTTTTGCGAAGGGCTTGTCGCACCGTTCGTTAGAACAATCGATGCTGGCCTCCGCCACACCTGGCGAGCGGCAGGACTTTTCAAGATGCCGTCCGAGTGCTTTCATCCCTAGAGCTAGTCCTCAACCAAGCGAACCCGTTGGCAAGAACGCAGGGAGGATCTCAGGTGAAGAATGCGAGAACGGTGCCATCCACCTTGATCCCAGGGCGTAACGACTTGTCGCACTGTGGCTTGCGAGAAAGCTTCTGGCCCCGGATCTCCCAGGTGGATGACCTCGGATCGCCCGACTGGACGATGCAGTAACTGCCATCGCGACGAACGGAGCCACACCTCGTTGTTTTACGGCGAATACAGAAGTGCTTGTCA
>JAEUII010000444.1 GCA_016795145.1 Planctomycetaceae bacterium | reverse complement strand
TACCATTTGCCACACTCACGATGAGGACGGTAAAGCAAAGAAGGGCGATCGGGTTGAGATCGAGGAGTGTCCTCCGAAGTCTCGACTGAAGCGCTGGACTTTGGTTCGCGTGATCAGCTCAGATGCCGCGGCAAGCGAAGCCGCGTCAGCAACTGTTTGAGGTTTGGGTATCCGTAACTGGGTTGCGGAGTCAAGGGTGTTACCATGATTCAGATGCAGACATTGCTCGACGTAGCTGACAACTCCGGCGCTAAGTCCGCCCGATGCATCAAGGTGCTGGGTGGAACTCGACGTCGGTATGCCGGACTGGGCGATATCGTTGTCGTGAGCGTTCAGAAGAGCCTCGCTGGCAGCGCGATCAAGGCAGGTTCGGTGGTTAAGGGTGTCGTTGTTCGCACGAAGAAGCCAGCCCGTCGATCGGACGGCTCCTACGTTCGCTTCGACCGAAACGCGATTGTGATCGTGGACAACGATGGCAATCCAAAGGGTACTCGTATTTTTGGTGCCGTTGCTCGAGAACTTCGTGATCGCAAGTTCATGAAGATTGTGAGCCTGGCAAGCGAAGTGGTCTAACGACTGGGTTTGGTGGGGAAGAGTGGCGTTATGTCTCGGTTAATGAACGACTACCGGACTCGAATCGTTCCAGAGTTGCAGACGAAGCTCGGGCGTCAGAACATTCACGCAATTCCGAAGCTGGAAAAGATCGTCGTCAGCATGGGCGTTGGCAAAGCTGTCGAGGATCGCAAGCGTCTGGATCAGGCCGCAGAGCAACTGACACAGCTGGCAGGCCAGAAGGCTCAGATTACTCGCGCAAAGAAGTCAGTTTCTGGCTTCCGTTTGCGAGAAGGTCAGCCGATTGGTTGCCGAGTGACCCTGCGTGGCAAGAGAATGTACGACTTCCTTGACCGACTGATCACTTTGGCGCTGCCACGAGTTCGCGACTTCCGCGGGATCAGCGCGAAGGGGTTCGACGGCAACGGGAACTACAATTACGGCCTGAGCGAACAGCTGGTGTTCCCGGAAATCGACCCGGAAACAGTGACTGCAACGCAGGGTATGAACATCACAATTGTGACGACGGCCAACACCGACGATGAAGGTCGTCTGTTGCTGCGGGCATTCGGAATGCCTTTCAAGTCAGACGACTAGCCAGCGATTGCTGAATTTTTTGAGCACGATTAGTTTGCGGAATGAACAATGGCAAGCAAAGCAAAGATTGAGAAGGCGAAGAGAAAGCCCAAATTCAGCAGCCGAATCGAGCATCGCTGTGTACTTTGTGGCCGTCCTCGGGCGGTTTACCGCAAGTTCAAGGTGTGTCGAATCTGCTTCCGCAACCTGTCCCTGGACGGGTTGATTCCGGGTGTCAAGAAGGCCAGTTGGTAGCGTTAAAGGGTATTGCTGAGATGATGACTGATCCAATTGCTGACCTGTTGACCCGGATTCGAAACGGCGTGCGTGTTGAACGGCCTTATGTGGACGTTCCATGTTCCAGCATCAAGATTGCGATTGTTGCGGCGCTGGCACGTGAAGGGTTCGTCTGGGATCATGAGGTCCTGGAGAATGGTTCACACAAGACTCTGCGAGTGAACCTGAAGTACGGTCCGAGTGGCGAGCATGTGATTCAGCATGTAGAGCGCATTTCCAAGCCGGGCTGTCGAGTTTACATCGCAGCTGCGGATATGAAGGATGTTCGACAGGGCACTGGCATCGCAGTGTTGTCAACATCAAAGGGTGTATTGAGCAACCGAGAGGCCCGAAAGCAGGGTGTCGGTGGCGAGTTGTTGTGTCAGGTTTGGTAGTCTGGTCCTGAGACCCTGTCGGATTGAAGTGTCATGTCGCGAATTGGAAAAAAGCCGGTTGCCATTCCAGGCGGCGTCAAGGTTGAGGTTAGCGGAAGCCGCATCTCAGCTAAGGGGCCAGCCGGTGAGTTGGCTTTGAATGTGCATCCGACGATGTCCGTCAAGGTTGAAGGTTCGACGCTTAGCGTCGGTCGACCCGATGACAAGCGTAGCAGCCGTGCTTTGCATGGGCTGACTCGCAGTTTGATTCAGAACATGGTGAATGGTGTGGTAAAGCCATTCGAGAAGAAGCTTGAGATTACCGGCGTTGGTTATAACGCCAGCCTTTCTGGTAACAAGCTGACTCTGCAGGTTGGTTTCGCAAATAAGATCGTTCTGGAAGTTCCATCTGGTACGAAGTGCGAAGTTCCGGACCCGACTCACGTGGTCGTGAAGAGCTGCGATAAGCAGGCCTGTGGTCAGTTCGCCGCGGAAGTGCGGGCCGTTCGTCCTCCTGAGCCTTACAAGGGCAAGGGTATCAAGTATCAGGACGAGTATGTTCGCCGTAAGGCCGGTAAGGCGTTTGGTTCCAAGTAGTTTGGTCACTTAGTTGTAACTGGGCATCTGCCATGAGTGTTAGTTCTCGTCTTGCCAAGCAGCAACAGCGACGACGGTTCCGCGTTCGCAATCATATTGTGCGCAATGCGCACGGTCGGCCACGGTTGTCTGTGTTTCGCAGCAACCGTCATATGTACGCACAGATCATCGACGACGTTGCTGGCAAGACTTTGGCCGCTGCCAGCACTGTGGATGCAGCGATTGCCGGGCCTGGCGGAGTCGGTGGTAACGCCGAAGCGGCAGCTAAGGTCGGGCAGTTGATTGCAGAGCGAGCCAAGAGTGCAGGAGTGACGGAAGTTGTATTCGACCGCGGAACATTCCGTTATCATGGTCGAGTTGCAGCTCTTGCAGCCGCTGCTCGTGAAGCCGGTCTGGACTTTTGATTCAATTGGATTTTCGGTAACAGGGGTGTCTGGTGTCGACAGCAGAAGTCAAAAGTGATTCCGGCGAACGCGTAGTTCAAATCCGACGCTGTGCCTGCGTGGTAAAGGGTGGTCGTCGCTTCAGTTTCGCGGCTTTGGTCGTGACTGGTGACGGCAATGGCCGCGCTGGCTATGGCTACGGAAAGGCAATTGAAGTTCCGCAGGCAGTTGAGAAGGCGACTAAGCAGTCGAATCGTTCTCAAATGTCAGTACCAATCGTTGGAACAACGATCCCTCATCAGGTGATTGGTGAGTTTCGTTCTTCCAAGGTTCTGCTGCTCCCAGCGAAGCCTGGTACCGGCGTGATTGCCGGCGACTGCGTTCGCTCAGTGGTTGAAGCAGCGGGCATTACGGATATTTTGACGAAGGCCTATGGATCAACGAATCCGTTGAACCTGGTGAAGGCCACTTTCGAGGCTCTGAAGAAGCTTCGAACACGAGAGCAGATTGAACGATTGCGAGGGGTGTCGCTGTGATTCTGAATGATGTTCAGGTTGGTATTCAGCCACGCAAGCCACGCAAACGCATTGGTCGCGGTCCAGGTTCTGGCCACGGCAAGACATCTGGCCGCGGTCACAAGGGCTTCTTTAGCCGCTCAGGCTCTTCGACTCGTCGAGGATTCCAGGGTGGTCAGATGCCGCTGTTCCGTCGAGTTGCCAAGCGAGGGTTTAGTAACAACTACTTCGCACCTGAGGTGACAGTTGTGAACATCGGAGTTCTGAATGAGAACTTCGAAGCAGGTGCCGAAGTCACACCCGAAATCCTGGTTGAACGCGGCATTATCAGCACTCGGTTTGACGAGTTGAAGGTGCTGGGAGACGGCGAAGTAACAAAGGCGCTGAAGATTTCAGCCCATCGTTTTTCGGCCTCTGCGGAATCTAAGATTTCCGCGGCTGGTGGTTCTTTCACACGGATTTCGATTCACTAGTCGTCAGACGGATCTGTTCACGGGGAGAGGCGTATGTTTGCGAAGCTGATGATTGTCTTTCGCATTCCAGAATTGCGCCGCAAGATCGTGCTGACAGTGATCCTACTGGCGGTTTATCGATTGGGTTTCAACATCACTCTTCCTTTCATTGACCACGAGTCAATTAAGAAGGTGATGGAGAATGCGCGATCAGGGGCCGCAGGTGGAATTGGCGGCCTGTTCCAGATGGTTTCAGTGTTTTCCGCCACTGAACTGCAGAGCGGTTCAGTGTTTGGACTGGGCATCATGCCCTACATCACTGCCTCGATCGTATTTCAGCTGCTAGCTACCGTCTATCCTCCTCTGGAAGCACTCCAGAAGGAAGGGGAGTCGGGGCGTCGGCGTTTGAATGAATATACTCGTTACGCTACCGTTGTAGTGTGTCTGTTCCAGAGCTTTGCGCTGATGTGGTCGATGCGGCCGAACGCTGCTGGCCAGTCAGTGTTGCTGGAAGGTTACACTGGTTTTCACTGGATGTTGTTTGGCACCCTGGTGATGACCGCAGGAACTGTGTTCCTGATGTGGATCGGTGAGCAGATTGACGCCTATGGTGTCGGCAACGGGATTAGTCTGTTGATTATGGCTGGGATTCTGGCTCGCATGCCAGCGATTGTTTCGCGGTGGGTTTCCGGTATCCGCACGAGCGGGATTGGCATCGGCAGCGAATTTGGCATTGAGCG
>JAEUII010000438.1 GCA_016795145.1 Planctomycetaceae bacterium | reverse complement strand
TGCTCAATTCGCCGATTGATCAGCATGGCAGACGGACCACGCCAACCCTGCAATTCTGCCCTGGACCGTCGGCTAAAAAAGGACCGAAACTGATCCGTCGAAACTCAACCCGGTTGGTTATCCCACTTTGAGCTTTGCAGGCGATACCTGGGTCCGGGCGAGCATGTCGTGAATACATTGGTGCTTCGGATTCACGCAGATCACAATCACGTAGAGCAGGAGGAGTAGGCCAGAAAACACGAATGCGAGACGAAAGCCAGGATCTTCCGCATACCAAATGGGTTGTGGGAGATTGTTGCCAAGGTGGGCCAATTCCCATGGCAGAAGCTTGATGATGGTTCGGATCAAGGATTGCGAAAACCCAAGCCGCATGTCCAATGCACTGTCAGCCACAGTCAGCCGAAGGATCCGTTTTCCTAACGTGGCCTGCCATGGAGATGCTTCCAGGAGCGAAAAGTACAGCCAAACCGGGATGGAGATCGTAGCGATCGTATAGATCTCGGTGTTTACACCTGAGACAAACCAGTCGTCTGTGATACCGATCAATGACCGCAGTGGACTGAATAGAACAACTTGCGTGACCGCAAACAGTGCAAAAACACAAACGCAATCAATCACGTAGGCAATTCCCCGGGACATAATGCTGTTCATCGTTTGAGCCCTGTGTCGGATAGCGAATTGCGATCAATTCATCTGGCGACTAACCGCCGCGTTGATTGGGTGCGGAACTTTGCCGCATTGTGTGGCCTGTTGCGGATTTTTACGGTGACCACGCTCCTGGCGTAAGAATTTAGGGGCGCTGGACGGCGTTGTCACCTTTTGTTCCGCCGGGGAATGTCGCGGGCGCCGATTTGCGTATTACTGCTTCAGGGATTGAAGCACTTGCGGAGATTCGCGTCAATCTGCGCAATCTGCGGTCTTCAAATTGCAATTTCGTTTCTGCGTGCAGCCTGCGAACTAAAGGCAGTGACAAGTTTCAGTCGATCCCATGAACGACCCAATCGGATCAGAGACCGAACGACTCTTTCAGAATGCCGAGCGCCAGCGTGCCGAATTCAAACGTGCGGCCGGTCTTAAGATTGTGGAACACGACAATCGCCGGACTAAAGAGCGCTGCGTCCATCGCATAGAAGTCATGGTTTGCTTCCTTGAACAGGCTCAGGAACGTTCGCCCATGTGAAGCCGAGGAGTTGGAAGGGACTCGAGGGCCAATGGCCTGAATGAGATCGTCTTCACAGCGAACCCACAGATTCACGGTTGCACCGTAGAGGATCGAATCATTCGTTCGCCCAATCCCATGCAGGTCATTCTTTCCAACCGGAGGCAGCGGAGCGACACCTGTCCCGCTGACGATCGCTTCGAGCGGGAAGTGCAGCGAGTGCAGTTTGTGTAACGCGGTTTCGACGGAACGAGCAACGACCTGAAGTCCTCCGGCCTGTGATGCAGTTCGAGCAACAGCGATGGTCAGATCGCAGTTACCTGGCAGATCTTCACGCAGAGAAGCAATCGCAGAGGTACTGGGAAGCTGGCCGGCTTCCAGAACGCCAACCGCCACTTCACCATCTTCTGTCTCCGGAAAATGTTCGAACAGTTCTTCCGACCTGGACAGAGCACGCATGGGTCCGGAGCCCATGGCAAAGTAATCGTCCGTCTGCACTTTGCAACCGGCGTACTGGCTCATCAGGCATGCCGCCAAAGGATGATCCGTGCGAACAAACACCTGCGGCAGAGCAAGGTTGCTGGTTCGCGGCAGAAGAGAGACATCAGCGAGTCCGGACAAACAGGCTCGCGCGAGCAAC